>JALYRN010001074.1 GCA_030855295.1 Myxococcota bacterium
CGATCACCAGCGCGAGCTCGCTCGCCGACGCGTTCCATGCAGCGCGCGCTCTGTCGCGAGCGGGCGACGACGCCGGCGCGATCCGCGCATATCAGCGGCTGGTGCGCCGCGCGCCCGAGAGCCAGGAGGCGGCGGAGGCGGAGTACCTCGCGGCGTGGCTCGGCATCCGGCTGGGGCGAGGGAGCGCGAGGCGCGCGATGCACCGCTTCGTCGACGGACCGCGCGCGCAGCGGGTGCCGTCGCTGGCGCGCGAGGCGCGGTGGCAGATCGCCTTCGACGCGTTCCGGCGGGGCAGGCATCGCGAGGCCGCCGAGCTCTTCGCGGCATCGGCGCGCGAGCACGCGGATCCCTTGGTGCGCGGGCGAGGGACCTACTGGCGTGGTCGCGCGCTCTCCGAGGCGGGGGATCGCGCCGGCGCGATCGCGGCGTATCGGGCCGCGCTGCACGTCTCGCCGCTCCACTGGTACGCCCTGCTCGCGCGGCAGCGGCTGGTCGAGCTCGGGGAAGATCCCGGCTCGCCGTTCGCCCACGAGGCGCGCGAAGAGACGTGGTCGCCCTCGCGCATCGAGCTGCCGGCGAGCATCACGCTGCTCTTCGAGCTGGGGCTCGATCGCGACGCGCGCGCGCGCATGCGATCGAGCGAGCGAGCGCTGCGTGCCGGCGCGGATCTGCGCGCGATGGTGCAGGAGTACGAGCGCATCGGCGATCACGAGCGCGCGTACCGCATGACCGCGCGGCACGACGACGAGCTCTCGCGACCGGCGCTGCGCGGCGAGGCATGGGCGTGGCGCGCCGCGTACCCGCGCGCGTTCGAGGACGCAGTGACGTCGGCGGCGCGCGCGCAGTCGCTCGAGCCCGAGCTGCTCTGGGCGATCATGCGCCAGGAGAGCGCCTACGCGCCGGAGGCGGTCTCCTACGCCGACGCGATCGGCCTCTTGCAGCTGCTGCCCTCGACCGCCTCGCGCATCGCGCAGGGCCTCGGGGTCGAGCTGCAGCGCGAGATGCTCTTCGACCCGGTCTGGAACACGCGCCTCGCCGCGACCTACGTGAGGCGCTTGGTCGCGGCGCACGGCGTGCCGCTCTGCTTCGCGGCGTTCAACGCGGGCGGGCACCGCGTCGACGAGTGGCTCGCGCGCAGCGGCGAGGTCGAGCTCGATCGCTTCGTCGAAGAGATCCCGTTCGACCAGACGCGCGGCTACATCCGCCGCGTCACCTCACACCTCGCGCGCTATCTCTACCTGCGCGATCCCGACGCGGGCTGGCCCGCGATCGACCTGCCGGCGCGCGTCGGGCCGCGTCCCGCGCGCGAGCGTGGCGACCCCGACGGGGATTGAGCCGAGCCGATCGACGGACCGCTCCGACGACTACCCGCGCAGCTTCGCGAGCACCCAGTCGCCGACCTCGCGGGTGCCCTTGTCGCCGCCGATGTCACGCGTGCACATCCCGGCGCCGACGGCGTCGCGCACGATCGCGGTCAGGCGCGCCTCTTCTCCCTCGAAGCCGAGGTGCGTCATCATCATGCCGATCGTCAGCACGGTCGCGAGGGGGTTCGCGAGATCCTTGCCGGCGATGTCGGGCGCGCTGCCGTGCACCGGCTCGAACATGCCGATGCGCCCGGGGTGGACGTTCGCGCTGCACGCCATGCCGAGGCCGCCCTGCAGCGCCGCGCCGAGGTCGGTGACGATGTCGCCGAAGAGGTTGCTGGTGACGATCACGTCGAGCGACTCGGGCGCGCGCACCATCTGCATGCAGAGCGCGTCGATGTACTGGTGGTTCGAGTCGATCGTCGGGTACTCGACGCGCACCAGATCGAACACGCGCTTCCACAGGCCGTGCGCGAACTGCATCGCGTTGTTCTTGTCGCTCATGGTCACGCGCTTGCGGCCATGGCCCATCGCGTAGTCGAACGACGCGCGGATCACGCGCTCGACGCCCTTGCGCGTGTTGAGGTCCTCGTTGATCGCGACCTCGTCGAGCGTGCCCTTCTTGAAGTTGCCGCCGATGCCGACGTAGACACCCTCGGTGTTCTCGCGGAAGACGACCATGTCGCAGTCGGCGGCGGTCTTGCCGCGCAGGGGCATCAGACGATCGTCGAGGCAGATGATCGGCCGCACGTTGCAGTAGAGGTCGAGGCCGAAGCGCAGCCCGAAGAGGATGTCGCGCGCATAGTCGAGCGTGGGCACGCGCGGATCCCCGATCGCGCCGAGCAGCACGGCATCGCAGGTGTCGCGGATCGTCGCCTGATCCTCGGCGGGGAAGGTCGTGCCGTCGCGCAGGAAGCGATCGGCGCCGAGATCGAACGGCACGATCTCGAGCGCGTAGCCGCGCGCGTCGCGCAGCGCCTCGAGGACCTGCACCCCGATCGGGATCACCTCTTTGCCGATTCCGTCGCCCGGGATGATCGCGATGCGCTTCGCCGCGCGGCCGGAGGTCGCCTTGTGCATCATGGCGGCGGAACGCTATCACGCAGATCTCGAGATGCGCACGGATCGCACGTTCGTCTGCACCGACTGTCGAATCCGCTGCTGGCCGGTGCGGCGCTGCCCGGCGTGCGGCGAGACGCGCGCGCTGCTCGATCTGGAGCGCGAGCCGGAGAAGATCGGGAGGCCGCCCACCGGCACGCGAGGACGCGCCGACGTCGCGACCGCCACCGGCCTGAGCGGGGGCGTCGGCCTGACGGTCGCGGCCGCGGGG
>JALYRN010001075.1 GCA_030855295.1 Myxococcota bacterium
AGCGATCACTCGGCTCGAGCGGCAGGACCGCGGCGCTCGCGCGCGCCGACGCGAGGAACGCGCGACGCGAGAGGATCGCGGCCCTCGCGCGGCCGGTGGTGCCCGACGTGTAGAGCAGCGCGAGCGTGCGCGACGCGTCGAACGACGCGGCGTCGGCGGGGAGGCTCGCGCCGCTGCGAGCGTCGGTATCGACGTCCGCGATCGGATCTCGCCCGAGCACGATGCATGGCTCGGTCTCCGCGATCACGCGCTCGCGCTCGTCCTCGGTCCACCTCGGATGCAGCATCACCAGCGGCGCGCCGAGCTCGATCGCCGCGAGCACGTCGACGATGCGCTCGCGCACGGGATCTCCGATCACAGCGACCCGCGCCTCCGGGCCCGCGCCGATCGCCGCGAGCGCGCTCGCCCGCGCCTCGACCTCGAGGGCGAGCTGCGTCCAGCTGGTCTCACCGTCTTCGCCGACGAGCGCGACGGCGTCGCCGCGCTCGCGCGCCGCCGCTCGCACCGAGAGCGAGAGCCCCATCAGCCGAGGCCTCCGACGTCGGGCTGCTCGACGCGGAACGCGCCGACGAGCCGAGGAACGCCGATCACGCTCGAGCTCTCGTCGATCCACTGATCGAGCCCGGCGTACCGCGCGAGCCCGTGGACCTCTTGCGCGCCGCTCTTGGCGGGACCGAGCGCGAGCGCGAGGTGCGCGCACGCGGCGAACGATCGCGGCGCGTCGTAGAGGTGACTGACGATCACGCGCGCCCCGCGCCGGCGGGCGGTCTCCGCGATCGCGAGCGAGCGTCCGATGCCGCCGAGCAGCGCGGGCTTGAGCACGACGGCGGCCGCGCGCCCCTGCTCGAGCGCGCGCAGGGCGCGCACGGGATCTCGCGCGAGGCTCTCGTCGAGGCCGATCGGTACCGGCAGCACGTCGTGCAAGAAGAGGATCTCGAGGGCGCAGGGCTCCTCGAGCAGCTCGCAGCCGATGTCCGCGAGCACGGCGATCCGCGGGTCGTCGAGATCCACGAGCGTCCCGTTGGCGTCGGCGCGGATGCGCACGGTGTCGCCGAGCTCGTGACGCAGCGAGCGCAGCATCGCGATCTCCTCGGCTGCCATGTTCTCGCGGCCGATCTTCACCTTGATCGCGCCGGCGCCCGCGGCGAGCGCGATGCGCGCGCGCGCGACGGCGGTGTCGAGCTCGTCGATCAGCGCCGCGGTCGCGATCACACCCGCGGGCTCTCCCTCTGCGAGCATCGTCGCGACCGAGATGTTGCGTGAGCGACCCGCGAGATCGAGCAGCGCAGCCTCGACGGCGAAGCGCGCCGACGGAACGTCCTCGGGCACCAGCCGCGCGGCGAGCGTCAGTGGATCGTCGGAGTCGAGGTCGATGTCGGCCCACGGGATCGCGTGCAGGGCTCGCTCGGCGTGCTCGAGCGTCTCGCTGCTCATCTGCGGCAGCGGCGCGGCCTCGGCCCGTCCGACGCTCGTCCCGTCCGACACCGCGAGCGCGATCGCCTCGCGATCGAGCCACCGCCGCCGCGCGTCCGACGCCGGACGAGGGAGCTTCGCGCGCAAGCGCACGAGCGCAGCCTGCACCATCAGACGTCCCCGTTCATGTCGACGCGCAGATCGAGACGCATGGGATGGATCCTAGGAAACCCGGGGATTCGGAGGCGATCGGAGCCGCTGCGGGAGCGACTCTGCCCGGCGGAGCGCGAGCGTGGGCGGCGGACGGATTCCGCCACCTCCCCGAGATGGGCTCATGCGAGGGGCGTACAAGGGCCTCCGCGCACAGGGCCGCGTCGCGCACTGGGCCACGTCAGGTGGCGATCGCGATACCGATCGCGAGCAGCACGCCGAACACCAGCAGGAGCTTCGCCGTCCCGGCGAGCGTCGCGTTGAGCGCGATGCCCTCGCGCGTGCGCACCTGCGCGAGCAGCGAGAGCGCGATCGGCATCGTGACGATCGGCAGCATCACGAAGAGCCCTGCTTCGCCGCGCAGCCACATCGCGACCGGCGTCGCGTAGGCCGCGAGGATCAGCAGGCCGTACTCGACCTCCGCGCCGCCCCGCCCGAAGCGCACCGCGAGCGTGCGCTTGCCAGCCTTCACGTCCGTGTGTCGATCGCGGAGGTTGTTGACGACCAGGATCGCGGTCGCCAGCGCGCCGACGGGAACGCTCGACCACCACGCGATCGCGGGCACGTGACCCGCCTGCACGAGCGTCGTGCCGCAGACCGCAACGAACCCGAAGAAGAGCATCACGAAGACATCGCCGAGGCCATGGTAGCCGAGCGGGTAGGGGCCGCCGGTGTACGCGATGCCGCTCAGGATCGACGCAACGCCGATCGCGATCACGGGCCAGCCGGCGTGCAGCGCGAGGTACACGCCGCACGCGGTCGCGAGCGCGAACGCCGCGATCATCCCGGCGCGCATCGAGCGCGCGTCGATCAGCCCCGACTGCACGGCGCGCGTGGGGCCCAGGCGCTCCTCGGTGTCGGCGCCCTTCTCGGCGTCGAAGACGTCGTTCGCGAAGTTGGTCCCGATCTGGATCGCGAACGCGCCGAGGAGCGCCGCGAGCGCGGTGTCCCAGCGCAGGCCTCCCGCGGCGTGCGCGCACGCGGTGCCGACGGCGACCGGCACGAACGCCGCGCTCAGCGTCGCGGGTCGCGATGCGAGGATCCACGCGCGCACCGAGCCCGGTTCCACGG
>JALYRN010000222.1 GCA_030855295.1 Myxococcota bacterium
TGCCCGCGCTGCCTCGACACCTGGGCCTACGACGCCGAGTGCCCACGCTGCGATCTGCCGCTCGTCGACGAGCTGGAGCGCGGGCCGGTGCGCCCGTGCGCCGCCGATCCGCAGGTGGACGCGATGCTCGATGCGCTCGAGCGCCCCCCCGGCCCGCCCACGTGGGCCGACCGTGTGGGCGCGCGCGTACCGGTCGCCACCATCTCGTCGCTGCTCGCGGGCGGCGTGCTCGCGCTCCCGATCCACGCGCCGGTCGCGACGATGCTCCTCGCGTACGGCCTCTTCCTCTTCGGCGTCGAGGCCTACGGCGCGGCGACGCGCACCGCGGTCGGCTGCTGAGCTCGATCGGACGCGTGAGCTCGATCGGGCGCGACCCTCCGAGGTGCTCGCACGGATCGTGCTCGCTGCCGAGCGATGCGCCTCCTCGTGCCACTCGTGATCGCTCTCCTCCTCCCGCCAGGGCTCGCGCGCGCCGACTCGGACGCGGGCGCTTGCAACACTTCGCGCGCGTACCCCGCGTCGGGCGCGATCCCGCAGAACCTGCCGGGCTTCCTCGTGACCGGCAGCGGGAACGACCTGACGGAGCTCGCGCTCTGGCGGATCGACTCGGACGGTGGCGAGACGCCGGTCGCAGCGACGACCACGGACGAGCCACTGCTCGGCGACGCGGTGCGGCTCGTTCCCGACGCGCCGCTCGAGCTCGGCGCGCGCTACCTGCTCCGCCTCGGACCGTGCATCCACAATCGCACGCGAACGAACGAGCCGTTCGAGTACCTCGTCGAAGCGCCGCGGCCACTGCCGACGACCCTCGGCACGCTGCAGGTCTCGAGGCTGCAGCGAGTGTCGAACCACTACTCCGTGGAGCTCACCGTCGTCCCCAGCGCCGAGATGGAGCCGTGGCTGGCGCTCCATCGGATCGAGCTCTGGGCGGAGACGCCCATCGGACCGCTGCAGTCGCGCAACGCTCGCCCAGGATCCGATGACCTCGGACTGTCCGCGCGCATCGAGGTCGACTGCCCCGGCAGCACCGGGAGCCCGTTCCCGTACTCGCTCGACCCCGGCGACTTCACCGCGCACGCGAGCGCAACCCCGTACTTCGGCGGCAGCGTGCTCGATCTGCAGGTGACGAGCTCGGTCGCATGCGCCGACGCGGTCGACATGACGCCTCGCGAGACGCCTCCCGCGGCTGGCTGCGCGGTGCACGGCCGCGGAGCGAGCGCGTGGCTCCCGGTGCTCGCGGTGATCGGGCTCGGCCTGATGCGTCGCCGACGTCGCTGATCGAACAGCGCGCGACGTGCCTCAGCGCGCCTCTTCGCGCGGCTCGGCGCGCGGTTCGAGCTCGGCGTCCTGGGTCGCCGGCTCGTCTTGCACCATGACCCGGACGGCTGACCCGGGCGCGAGCCTCGCGCGCTCGATCGCGGCGCGCAGCGCCTCCGGATCGTCGGATGCGATCCATCCCACGTGCGCCGTGCCGCTCGCGTCGGTCCACGCGACGCGGACGTAGCCGTCGCCGACCTTCGACGGACCGAAGACGCGCGCGCGGTCCGCCGCGGCCTTGAACTTCACCTGCGCGTCGAAGGTCCCGAGCGCGGTCGAGCTGACCGACGAGAGCGGGATGCGCGTGTCGCGCAGGCCGTGGCTCACGCGCAGCTCGCCGGGCGCGACCACCACGCGACCGACCGACTCCGTGATGCCGAGCACGCCGACGAACGCCGCGAGACCGAGCATCCCGGCGCCGACGATCAGCCCCTGGGGATCACCGGTCGCGCCGGCGATCATGCCGATCGTGCCGAGGCCTCCGAGCAGCGTCGCGATCGTCGACGTCAGCGCGAACACCGTGCGCGACGTCCTCTTCTCGCGATGGATCGCGTCGTCCGCGCCGAGGTAGCGCGCCTCGTAGTCGTCTTCCGCCATCGTGCGATGCTCGCACGGCCGCGCGCGCGAGTGGACGCCGGCGCGCGGGGGGACCATGCATGCGGCCGCGGCGCGTGCCGCGCGAAGGAGAGGCGAGCATGACGATCCAGATCGGCGAGCGAATCCCCGAGGCGACCCTGACGCGCATGAGCGAGGGAGGCCCCACGCCAGTGAAGACGAGCGAGCTCTTCGCGGGCAAGAAGGTCGTGCTGTTCGGAGTGCCGGGCGCGTTCACGCCGACGTGCTCTGCGCGCCACCTGCCGGGCTATCTCGAGCGTCACCCGGACTTCGTCGCGAAGGGCATCGACACGGTCGCGTGCGTGTCGGTCAACGACGCGTTCGTGATGGGCGCGTGGGGCAAGGATCAGGAGGTCGACGGCAAGGTGCTGATGCTCGCCGACGGCAACGCCGAGCTGACGAAGAAGCTCGGGCTCGAGCGCGACTCGAGCGCGCACGGCATGGGCACGCGCTCGCAGCGCTACGCGCTCTACGCCGAGGACGGCGTGGTGAAGGCGCTCGAGATCGAGCCGGGACCGGGGCTGAACGTGTCGAGCGCGGAGGCGCTGCTCACCAAGATCGGCTGATCGCGCGCGCAATCTTTCGGTCCGCGATCGGCTCGTCTACCCTGCGCTTCGGGGGAGCCGACGCGTGCGACGAACGTGGGTGACGAGCGCGATCGCGGTCGCCGCAGTGCTGCAGTGCGCGGTGCTGCTCGGCGGCTGTCCCCCGTCCGATCCCGTGCCGGGCTGCAACACCGCGGAGAACTGCGGGCAGTGCGTCGGGATCCGCGACTGCGGCTGGTGCGGCGCGGAGCAGGCGTGCATCCGAGGCAACTCGGAGACGCCGCCCGCGACGTGCGCCGGGCAGTGGCGCTGGGTGCCGGGGACGTGCCCGCCGCCGACGAGCGGTGCGCCGTGAGGAGCCGATGACGATCCGCGATCAGATCCCGCAGGACACCTACGATCGACTGCTGCGCATCGTGCGCGCCGCGTTCCCCGACGCGACCGCGTGCGATCGCGAGCCGCAGATCGAGGCGCTCGTGCACGAGATGTGGAAGCGCTGGGATCCTCGGATGGGGAGCGATCTCGGGCTGCCTCCGCCGCCGGCTCCGCGCGCGGTGCCGGCCTCGGGGCCGCTGCTCTCCGCGAGCGCCGATCCCGCGACCTACTACGTCGCCGAGGCGACGCACCGCCGCCGCACCGCCGCGCCGCGCGATGCGTTCGTCGCGTACCTGCCGGTCGTGCGCGTGCGCGCGCCGCAGCGCGGCATCGCGACGATCTCCACCGGCGGCGGCGACGTGCTCTCGGGCGATCACCTCGTCTACAGCGTCGACGACGTGAACGGGAAGTTCGCGGGCGCGCTCGGGTACTCGGCGGAGCGCGTCGACCTCGTGACGCCGCCGCGGCTCTGGGGCGCGCGCTTCGGCGCGGTCGCGGCGTTCGTCGGGTATCGAGACGCGAGCGGGCCGCCGAGCTTCTATCTGCTCGAGGCCGGCATGGCGACCGGCGAGCCGAAGGTGCTGTTCTTCGCGAAGACGATGGAGACCGAGATCGTCGACTGGACGCACTACACGCCGACGCCGTTCTCGTCGCCGTCGAACCGCTACGTCGGCAAGCTCTGCGTCAGCCCGCAGGGCGAGCCGCTGACGCTCTCGGTGAAGGCGTTCCGCAAGCCGAAGAACGGCAACGCGTACGAGCGCGATCCCTACATCGAGATCGACATCGTCTACGAGAAGAAGAGCGAGCCGAGCGAGCTGATGCCATCCGCGATCACTGCGCAGGCCGCGCTGCGCGTCGCCGCGATCGCCGATGCGATCGGGCTCGATCCGTTCTCGCCGTTCACCGGGCTGATGGCCGACATCGGCATGGCGCTGCCCTGGCTGCAGAAGCCGATCAAGAGCTGATGCCGCCCGAGCTCCAGCCGCTGCACCGCCCACCGCGCTTCGACCGCGCGATCCCCCTCGAAGAGCACGTGCGGCTGCTGCCCGAGGGCGCGGCGTGCAAGGGCCTCTTCTTCAACGACCCGATCGAGCGGCTGCGCAAGGTCGCGCCGGGCCACCCGCTGCTCGTCGGTGGGATCGCGGGGCGCCGCTACGTGCCCTTCTTCGACTATCCCTACTCCGACTTCATGCGTCTGCTCGCGGGCACTGCGCAGGCCGTCTATCCGAACGTGCCGCTCGGCGAGGGGCTGCGCCGCCTCGGCCGCGCCGGCTACGAGGCGCTGCTCCAGAGCCACGTCGGCAAGGTCATCTTCGGTGTGTTCGGCAGCAGCTTCGGCGACGTCGTGAAGACCGGTGCGCGCGGCTATGCGGTGTCGATCAATTTCGGCAAGGTCGAGGTCGAGGTCGTCGGCCCGCAGCACGTCCGCTATCGCTTCGAGCGCCTGCCCGCCTTCCTCGAGACCTACCAGGTCGGCATCGTCGAGGGCGCGATGAACGTCTGCAAGGTGCAGGGAGAGATCCTCGTGCACCTCTCCGATCCCGCGAACGGCAGCTTCGACATCCGCTGGCGCGAGTGAGCCGACACCTCACCCCGCGTCGTCGAGCGGGAGCCCTTCCGTTTTCGAGTAGATCTCGTCGAGCGCGAGCTGCGCGCCGACGCTCTCGAGCTCGACGGCTCCGGCGACGACATCGGTGATCAGCCACGTGCCGTTCTCGAGCCGGCTGTAGAGCTCCGCGCGCCGCTCGTTCGGCTCGATCAGGAGCACCTCTTGGATCGACGCGAGTCGCCGATAGTGCGCGAGCTTCGCCCCGCGGTCGTGATCCTCGGTGCTCGGGGACAACACCTCGATCACCAACGACGGGTTGAGCAGCGACACCGGTCGATCGACGCCGAAGCGCGGCTCACTGCACACGACCGACACGTCGGGGTACACGTAGGCGCCGGTCGACTCGATGCGCACGCGCTGATCGCTGCCGAGCACGCGATAGGGCGAGCGCTCGAGCGCGTTGCGAAGCACGCCGGTCACGTTGGACGCGATCACGTTGTGCCGCGGCGACGCGCCCGCCATCGCGACGATCTCGCCGTTCAGATACTCGTGCTTCGCGTCACTGCTCGCCTCGATCGCGAGATACTCGTCCACGCTCGCGCGCCGCGCCGGGTTCGCCATCTCCCTCAGTATGACGGACCTCGACGCTCGCGCGACGGTCGCACCTCGCCGTCGCGAATCGGCACCGAAGATCTCGCGCGCCGATCCGGCGAGATCGCGCTCCGCGCTGCGCTCACGCGCAGCCGCGCGTGCGCGCTCGCTCCGAAACTCGGCATGTCAGATCGCGGTCAGCGTCTGGCCGCACTGCGGCGGCCGCATGCGCGCGAGCTCGCGACCAGCCCGTTCGTCGCATCTCGCGGCCCGCTCGTCGCGCGGTGGCCGGCGTCACGGTGGTGCCAGCGTCACGGTGGCGCATGTCTCGCGCTCTCGTGCTCGTCCTCGCTGCGGTCTCGATCGGCTGCGCACGCGACTATCCGGTACCGACACTGACGGAGCTTCCGCCGCTCGAGCCCGACGGCGTCCGAGCGTTCCGGGGGGAGCTCTTCGTCCCGACGGGCGACGGTGTGCAGCGGCTCGACGGGGACGTCCTCCGCACCGAGCTGGGTGGCCTGCCCGGCGCGTTGGAGACGCTGCACGACACGGGCGAGCGCTTGTGGCTCTCGCGGCGCGACATCTCGCCCGACTGGGGCTCGCCCGAGACCGTCTACGAGAGAGGGGACGAGGGTGAATGGCGAGAGCTGCCCCTGACCGGTCTCCTCGTGAGCAGCGCCGCGACGGCCGGCGACGAGGCTTGGATCGTGTCGGTCGAAGGGCTCGGCTCGCCGGAGCAACGTCACCACCTCTTCTGGTGGCACGCCGCGTCGCTCGACGAGCTTCCGATCGGCGGCGATCACCTGCGCGTGTTCGCCACGTCCGCCGGCGTGTACCTGACGTCGCGCGTCTACGGAGGCGGCACCGATCTCTTCGCGTGGGACGACGACCGCTTCGTCCGCGTGGCCGCTCCGCACGGTTGGTCGGACGACCCGTTGCTGACGCTCGCCCACGGGCGACTTCATGCGGTCGTCGACCATCGTCTCGTCGACGTCCTCAGCGGCGCAGCGTTCCCCGACCCGCCGCCGATCCAGGCCGACGATCCACGGAACGCAGGCGTGTACTACGAAGGCAACGAGACGGTGCTCCTCATCCAGGACTGGGTGGTCGACACCGGCGGCTGGCTCGGCGGCGCGAGCTCGCACCACGAGGTGCAGATCGACCGCTTCGACGATGGCTGGGTACCCGCCGCGCGTCTCCAGCAGATCCTCCAGAGCGCGTTCTGGCTCGTCGACGACACCCTCGTCGTGTGCGACTCGTCCGCGTGCTACCGCGCGGACGGGCCCGCCGAGTGACACGTCCAGTCGCGAGCGGGAGCGCCGAGCGCGACGTAGCGGACCAGAGCGGCCATGGCGCCGACGTCGATCTCGATCGACTCCGAGAGACTCGGCGCGGAGCTTCGCAGGTGTCATCGGCTCTCTGCTTCAGCAGGCATATCTGTCCCAGCAACTTGGGACGGCGTGAGCTTGCCGCGAGCCGTGTTTGCGGCAAGTGTTGGTGCCGCTGGGGGGCAGTCGGGCGCTTTGCTGCTCGGCATGCGCTTCCCGCCGGCGCAGTCGAAACTCTCGGAATTCAGGGGCAGCCGCCGTCGGTGGCGACATCATCGGGGGAGCTGGGCTGCCGGCGCCGACGCTTCGTGGGATCTACAGGGATTCTTCAACTGAGCACTATTCACTGATGATCACGATAGCCGTCGACCCGCTCGAACGGGAGGTGCGCGCCGGAGCTCGGCCCGGCGTTGAGTACCGCGCACTCGCGCTGGTTCTAATCGCTTCAGTAACCGCATCGCCGGCACTGCTGTTATACACGTGGAAACACTCCGTAGCCGTTGCCGCGGACGGGATGGTGACCGAGCGATTCTCCACGCTCATCAGCTCCCGAAATCGGAGGCTGCGAGGCCGATTGCGCGATGCGAGCGCAGCGTTCGACTCGATTCGCCAGAACTACGTCGTCGATTTGATCGCCGACGAGACCCTACGGTTCGGAGCGTACCAGTCACGAGCAGAAGCGGAGCGTGACGCAGTGCGCCTTCGCATGACCGTAGACTCCGGCGAACGCCGGCGATCGGAGGCGTAGCAATCGTACCCGTTCACCAGGCCGCGCGTACGAGCGAGGGAGTCACGCCACCTCGGCGACCCGGTCACGCGGGGGCGCGGCCGGGATGTGCGCGCGATCGCGGCGCGAGCCCGTGCTTGCGCGCGTTTCAGAGACCGAGCTCGAGACGAAGACCGGGGCGCTGATCGCGTCACGTCGCGCTCGAGGTCGATTCCGCCAGGCAGAGCAGCCCTCCTCGGGCGCGCGAGCGCGACGCGGAAGAGCTCGAGAAGCGGAGCCGCTGGTAGGGCGAGTCCGCGTGCGAGCGGGGTCGTCTTGCGTACGACGACGCCGCGCCCGCATCGCCGTTCGTCGGTCTGCGGTCGGACGTGGCTCGTTGCGGAGCGCTCAGCGGCGGCGGCGGCCGAGCTGCGCGCGGAGGCGCTCGATCTCGGCTTCGGCCTGCGCGCGCGCCGCGCGCTCTGCGTCGCGCTCTGCGGCGACCGCGTCGAGCACCTCTTCGTCGGTCGGGACGAGCGTGTCGCCCTTCGTGCCGGTCGCGATCCGGACGCGCTGCGCACCGCCCTTTCCCACCTCACGCAGCCACGCGCCGAGCACGCGGCTCCGGATGCGATCGTCGTTGGTGGCCTCCACCCGCACCAGCCCTCGACGGCCGACGCGCCGGAAGAGCTGCCATCGCACGCGCTCGGGCTGCCGCGCGCGCGGGGCCTTCGCGTCGAACACGATCAGCTCGCGCACGCCCATCTCGTCGCAGCGACGCGGCGCGTCCTCGTAGTCCTTGCGCCAGTCGATCGACGCGATCTCGACCACGAGCGACGGCACGCCGTGCTCCCATGTCTTGACGACGTCGAGGCCCTCGGGGCCGACCTCGAGCCCAGGGATCACGTAGAGGTCAGGTGCCAGGCTGCGCGTCGGCTCGTGCTGCGCCCAGTAGACGAACTGATTCGAGCCGACGTGGACCCGGAGCTTCCGCTGCGCAGCCCAGCGTCGCGCGAGCACCCACAGGAGCAGGCACACCGCGCGGTGCCACTCGGTCTCTCCCATGTGATCCTCGGCCGGATAGACCGTCGGATCATCGACGCCTCGCGCGATGGCGGTCTTCACCCCCGGAGCGTACTGCGCACGCGGTCGGCGGGCGAGGTCTCGGGCTCCGCGGATCGTCAGCCGGTGAGCCAGCGCGAGCTCCACGCGAACGAAGTCCTGGCTCGTCGTCGCCGCGACGATCGCGAGGAGCTCTTCCACGGTCGCGACGTGTCGAGCGGAGGTCACTCGATCATCGTGTTCGGCCGCGCGCTCGGGGTCGAGGGCCGCGCGTGGGCGCGAGCTTCACCACCCCGCGCAGTCGAGGGTGAGCAGGCGGCTCGAGGCGCTGCAGTAGCTCTCGTTGAGCATGCCGCCGTGCGCGGTGGGGACGCCCATGACCGGGACGTGGATCGTGGCGCGCGTGGACTCGCAGTGCGGGTGCGTCATGGAGCCCCAGCCGCAGGCGCGCGGTGCGACGGCGGTGCCGCCGGCGCCCTTGCTGTTGATCGTCGCGTTGCCGGTCGCGAGCGCGCACCAGTTGACGGAGCTGCGGTTGTCGCTGTCGTTGAAGTCGGTGATGTCGTGCCAGACGCCGCAGCTCGCGTAGACGGCGCACACCGTGCACTCCATGCGGGCCTGCAGGCGCGTGCACGTGCGCCCGCTCCACGCGAGGCAGCGCACCGACCAGCCGCCGGTGCCTGCGATCACGTCGGTGCGCCCGGGGATGAGCACGCCGCCGCCGCAGCCGGCGATCGCGGTGCCGGCGCACGCGCCCGACGCGCAGCGATCCATGGC
>JALYRN010001076.1 GCA_030855295.1 Myxococcota bacterium
GCACGGGCGTGGCCTCGCTGCGCGACACCGCCGCAGGCGGGATCGTCGAAGGAGGCGCGGTGGGCGAGCGGGCCGCCCGCGACACGCGGCTCAGTCGGTCGCCGAGCATCTCGAGCTCGAGGCGCGCTGCGCCCGCACCGACCACGCTGAGCTGCGTCGCGATCTTGCGCAGCTCGCGCACGTTGAACGGCCAGTCGTGCAGCAGCAGCGCGCGCACGAGCTCGGGCGCCAGCGGCGGCGCGTCGTCGGCGAGATCGCGCCGGAGGATCGTGAGCACGTCCTCTCTCCGCGCGCGCAGCGGCGGCAGCTCGAGCGTGAAGTCGCTCAGTCGCGCGTAGAGATCGCCGCGGAAGCGCCCGCTCTCGACCTCGGCGAGGAGGTCGCGGTTGGTCGCGGCGACGACGCGGACGTCGACGGGCGCGCCCTTCGTCGCGCCGACCGGCGTGACGATGCGCTCCTCGAGCACGCGCAGCAGCTTCGGCTGCACCTCGGCGGGGAGGTCCGCGATCTCGTCGAGGAAGATCGTGCCTCCGTCGGCGGCGCGGAAGAGACCCGGGCCCGCGGTGCGCGCGCCGGTGTAGGAGCCCGCGAGATGTCCGAAGAGCTGCGCCTCCGCGAGCGGCGCCGGGATCGCGCTGCAGTTGACGGGGATCAGCGGACCGCGCCGGCCCGATGCCGCGTGCAGCGCGTGCGCGGCGAGCTCCTTGCCCGTCCCGCTCTCGCCGTAGAGCAGGACCGACGCCTCGCTCGTGCCGATGCGATGGATCGCTCGCCGCAGGCTGCGGATCGCGGGCGCATCGCCGAGCAGGCCCCACGTCGGCAGCTCCTCGCCGTCCTCGTCGGCAGGCCCACGCCGGAAGAGCAGCGCGCTCTCGCCGACGAAGATCAGCGCACCGTCCTCGAGCTCGCGCGTCGTGACGAGCTCTCCGTCGACATCGGTGCCGGTGCTGCTGCGATCGAGGATCGTCGCGGCGCCGGTCTTGATGTCGAGCTCGACGATCGCGTGCAGCCGCGAGACGCGGGGGTCGGCCAGCGCCAGACCGGCGTCGGCGACGGCGCGGCCGATCGGTGTGCTCGCGGTGCGCAGCGGGAACGGAGGGTCGCGCCGAGGCACGCCCGCGACGGCGAGCACGCGCAGCGACGCGATCGTGCGCGTCGCGCCGCCCCTCGGTCGCTCCTTGAGGGTCGTATCCCAGGTCTGGCCGCCCATGACGTCCAGGATTCTAGTACGCGGGAGGCTCCCGAACCGGAACCGAATGGAGTCGTCGCTCAGGGACATCCGAGGCCCCCGGCGATGGTCGTTCGTCGTCGCATGCATCTCTCCGGAAGCGCGTCGCGACCTCTCGCGCGCGACTCGTGGCGTCGATCGAGGCGGCGCCATCGTCATCGTCGTGTTCGAGCGATCAGAGCGAGGCGGGCCTCGCCATCAGGGCGGGCGGCATGATGATGCCCGCGACGTCGAGCCCGCCGCCCGCGAACGCGGCATCGTTCGCGATCGCCGCGTCCTCGCGCGTCACGCCCATCTGCCAGTCGGCCGGCAGGATGGTGTCCTGCGCGATCACGCCGAACGCCGCGCCGCTCGCGGACGCACGGACGGCGGTGCACGAGATGCGCGCAGGAGCGGTGCCGCCTGCGTCGATCAGGAGCCCGCTCCGCTCGTTCTGCTCGAGCGCGACGTCCTCGAGCACGAGATCGATCACGGTCTCCGGTCGCGCCACGCTGCGGCGCAGGACCACCACGCCGTCGGCCATCGAGCGGGTGGCGCCGAGCTCGTCCGGGATGCGCGTGTCGCGCTGCGCGCGGATCGCCGAGGTGCGGATCTCGACCCGCGTGGTGTCGACCGCGAGCACGCCGGCGCCGCCGTTGCTCTCGAGGATCAGGTCACCCGCGTCGAAGCTGCCGCCCTGCACCCGGAACGCCGTCAGCCCGAGGCCGCGCGCCTCGAGCGCGTCGACGTCGGTCGCGGTCTCGTGCGCGAACACGCCGTATCCGGCGCCCGCGTCGATGCGCACGGCAAGCAGATGGAGCGCGGGCGAGCTCACGGCGGCGATGCCGATGCCGGGGTACCCGGGGCCCGCGAGCATGTCGCCGAGCTCGACGCCGGCGATCGTCGCGGGCGCCTCGAACACCGCGATGCCGACGCCGCGCAGGGTGTGCACGTCGAGGTCGTCTCCGGCAGGCTCGTCGGTGTCGGCATCGTCGTCCACCCAGTCGAGTCGGCCGCCGTCGACCGCGACGCCCGCGACCGCGAAGCCCTCGACCCGCAGCCCGATGACGCGCAGGCCCGAGCTCTCGTCCGTGTCGCTGCCGACGTCGAGCGCGATCACGCCGTAGGTCGCGGTCTCGGTCGGCGACGAAGATGCGAAGGGGGCCGTCGCCGCGTCGAGGGGCCCGTCGAGCGTCACGTTCGTCAGCACGACACGCTCGCGATTCTGCGCGCCGATGCCGATGCCGCGCATCACGACGATCGAGACCGAGTCGATCGTCGCGTCGCCACTGCCGACGACGTCGGTGACCGCGCGCACGCCGAGGCCTCCACCGAGCACCTCGATCCGCAGGTCGCGCACGACGCCGCCGGCGCCGTCGGCCAGCTCGACGGCCGGCATCTCGCCGAGGCCGACGAGCACGCTGGCGTTCCCGGCGCCCGCGAGCGTGACGCCGGGCGGCACGACGAACGCGCCGGTGCTGCTC
>JALYRN010000223.1 GCA_030855295.1 Myxococcota bacterium
GCGGCGCAGCTCCGCTGCTGCCGCGGCGACACTCGTTCGATGCGGCGCGCGCCGAGCGTGGTCGCGACGCGCTCTTCCGTGCGCGCGGCGCCGAGATGCCGCTCGATGCGCTGCGCAACCTCTGGGTCGTGTGGGGCGTGCTCGGCCTCGACGACGCGCGCTACTGGGCCGCGTTCGCGACGCGCTACGGCTTCGTGCCGCGCGAGGGATCGCTCTATCCGTGGGGCGTCGTCGTCGAGGGTGCGAGCGCGTCGATCCAGTGCATGGCGTGTCACGTCGACGAGGTCGCGGGCCGGGCGGTGATCGGCGCGGGCAACGGACGCATCGAGCTGTCGGAGCTCTACGAAGACCTCGTGCGTCTGGCCGAGCTCGCGCCGAGCTTCGGCATCCCGGCGCCTGTGATCCCCGAGCTCTGGCACCGCGCGTATGCCGATCGCACCGGCGCGCCGGGCGCGACGGACGCGCTCGGCATGGGGATGACGCTCGCGAGCGCCTACGATGCGGGCGCGACGATCGAGACGCGCTTCGGGTTCCAACAGCCGCCCGCGTGGTGGCAGCTGCCGTACGCCGATCGCGCCTACACCGACGGCTTCGCGCCCGCGGACAACTTCCGCACGATGCTCGCGACCAGCCTCGCGTCGGGCGCGACACTCGATCAGCTGCGCGCGATGGAGCCGGCGTTCGAGGACATGCGCCACTACCTGCTCTCGCTCTCGTCGCCGGCCTGGCCCTTCGCTGCGGCCGCGACGATCGAAGTCGAGCGCGGGCGCGCCGTGTTCGCGCGCGAGTGCGCGTCGTGCCACGGCACCTACGACCGCAGCGCGGGCGCGTACCACGACGTCATCGCCGACGTCGGGACCGATCCGGTTCGCCATCAGCGCTTCACGACGACGGAGGCGACGTGGCTGAACGCGACGTGGTTCGGTGAGCCGCCGGTCGCCGACACCGACGGCTACCTCGCGCCGCCGCTGCTCGGCGTGTGGGCGACCGCGCCGTACCTCCACAACGGCAGCGTCCCCGATCTGCGCGCGCTGCTCCGTCCCGCCGAGCGCCCCGCGCGGTGGCGCCGTCTCGAGCGCGGCGCGGACGACTACGATCCGATCCGCGTCGGCGTGCGCTTCGAGCTCGCGGCTGCGACCGACGCGGGCGTCTACGACACCACGCGCGAGGGCCTCTCGGCGGCGGGCCACGAGCTCGGCGGCGGAGTGAGCGACGGCGAGCTCGATGCCCTGCTCGCGTACCTGACGACCCTCTGAGCCGCATCACTCGTGCTCCGGATGGCGTTCGAGGCGGGGGGCGCCATAACAGCGCGCCCGATGTCCTCCTCGTCCAATCGTCCGCTGACCGTCGCTGCGCTCCTGCTCTCGATGTTCATGGCGGCGATGGAGGCGACGGTCGTCGCCACCGCGATGCCGACCGTGATCTCGGAGCTCGGCGGCATCCGGCTCTACGGCTGGGTCGGCGCCGCGTATCTGCTCGCGTCGACGGTGACGGTGCCGCTCTACGGCAAGCTCGCCGATCGTCACGGGCGCAAGCCGGTGCTGATGCTCGGGATCGTGCTCTTCCTCGTGGGCTCGCTGGCGAGCGGCGTCTCGACGTCGATCTACGAGCTGATCGGATACCGCGCGATCCAGGGCCTCGGTGCGGGCGCGGTGCAGCCGATCGTGCTGACGGTGATCGGCGACCTCTACACGCCCGCCGAGCGCGGCCGCGTGCAGGGCCTCTTCGGCGCGGTGTGGGGCATCGCCGGCATCAGCGGCCCGCTGCTCGGCGGCGCGATCGTCGCGATGACGACGTGGCGATGGATCTTCTGGATCAACATCCCGTTCGGCGTCGCCGCGATGGCGGTGCTCGCGTTCGCGTACCGCGAGGAGCCCCGCGCGAAGCAGGGCGCGCCGCTCGATCTCGCGGGCTCGCTCGCGATCCTCTTGGCGTCGCTGGCGATCCTCCTCGCGGCGTCGGGGGTCGTCCCGATCCCGATGGCGATCGCGGGCGTCCTGCTGATCGTGCTCTTCGTGTGGATCGAGCGTCGGGCCCCTGATCCGGTGCTGCCGATCCCGCTGATGACGCGCCGGCTGATCGCGGTCGCGTCGACCGCCTCGTTCCTGCTCGGCGCCGCGATGATGGGAGTGCTCAACTTCCTGCCGCTGCACGTGCAGGGCGTGCTCGGCGGGCTGCCGACCGAGGCGGGCCTCGTGATCTCGCCGATGCTGGTGGGATGGCCGCTCGCTGCGGCGGCGACGAGCCGTCTGCTCGTGCGCACTGGTTACCGTCGTCCGGTCCAGCTCGGCGCGCTCCTCACGACGATCGGCTTCCTCGCGCTCGCGCCGCTCATCTCCATGCGCGCGCCGGGTTGGTCGCTCGGCATCGCGATGTTCGTCTTCGGCCTCGGCATGGGCCTGGCGAACACAGCGATCATCATCGGCGTGCAGGCGAGCGTCGGCTGGGAGCAGCGCGGCGTGGTCACCGCCGCGAACATGTTCGCGCGGACGATGGGCGGCGCGCTCGGCGTCGGCGCGCTCGGAGCGTTGCTCGCGGCGCGCCTCGGTCGGTCGCTCTCCCCCGACACCGTCAGCCTCCTGCTCGACCCCCACGCGCGCGACGCAGTCCTCGCGCAGCCCGGCGTCATCGAAGCCCTCGGCGCCGCCCTCGACCCCCTCTTCTGGACCGGCGCCATCGCCTGCGCCCTCGCCTTCCTCACCGCCCTCGCCCACCCCCCCGACGGGGACAGGATCGGTGGTCCTAACACCTTGAAATCATAAGGTGTTTTCGTGATACACGTACAAACTGTCAAAACGTTGGGTAGTTCTGCAGGTGCCACGAAAACCGCGGCAATCTGACAGTTCGTACGAGTATCAGCAGAACTCCCTATGATTCCAACATGTTGTGCGCGCGATCCTGTCCCCGGTCATTCCCAACATGTTGTGCGCGCGATCCTGTCCCCGGTCATTCCCCGGTCATTCCTCGGTCAGTTGCGGGAGGCGAGGAGGAGGAAGGACTCGAGGCCTTGCGAGGCGGCGGTGGCGGGCTCGGAGACGACCTGGCGGGTGAGGCCGCGCGCCGTGAGGAAGGCGCGGATCTCCGCGAGCCGACCATCGAGATCGGTGCCCTCGAGCACGACCTGGCGGATGCGGTCCCACTGCTCGTCGCGCGCGCCGAAGAGCACGTCGACCTCCGCGCCCTCGACGTCGATCTTCAGCACGTCGACGGTGCGATCTCCGAGGTCGTCGAGCACGCGCGCGAGCGTCGTCATCGGACAGCGGATCTCCTCGGCGCCGATCACGCGATCCATGATCCATCGGCTGACCGACCGACGCGGGATGCTCGTCACCACCCGCCTCGCGAGCTTCGCGAGCAGCAGCCCGGTCTCGCCCGGCAGCAACGCCGACACGCCGCGCTCCGCCGTGCTGCCGTGGTGCGCGAACACGCGCTCGAACTCGGCGCGCTTGGTGTCGATGTGCCGCGTCGTGTCCGTCGGCAGGCGCGCGAAGTAGGTGAACACCGTCTCGCGCTCGGCATCGTCGCGCGAGATGCCCGCGCGCAGGAGCGTCGAGGACACACACGAGCCAGTGAGGTGACGGTTGCGCGCGAAGTTCCGCTCGAGCGCCGCATGGAACATCGGGATCGGCTCGATCGCCACGATGTGCAGGTCGCGCGCCCGCGACGCCGCCGCGATCGCGAACATCCCGACGTTGGCGCCGACATCGACGATCACCGCGCCGGCTGGGATCGAAAGCCCGAGCTCGAAGTACTCGTCGACCTCGCTCGCGAGCCGCGCGATGTCGCGCTGGCGCGATCCCGACGACCAGATCTGCCCGTAGGGTGGCACGTCGAGCGGCTCGAGCCCGGCGTACGATACTGCTTCACGCGTCATCCGCTCGAACCTCCATCACCCCCGCGCGCTCAGGGCGCGCCGAGCATGAACTGCAAATCCTCGCCCCGCGCCACCCGATCCGTCCACTCCGATTTTCCCGCGATCGCCACCATCGCCTCGGCGAGGTCCGCCCCCGAGATGGAGCGATACCGATCGCGCAGTGTCCTCGCGCCGAGCGCACCGAGCACGCCGAGCCCCGCGTTCGCAACCGCGCCGAAGACGTTCTCGCCGCCCCGAGGGACGTCGCGATCGCCGACGATGAACGAAGGCCGCACGATCGTGTACGGCACGCCGCTCTTCTCGAGCGTCGACTCGACCCGCGTCCGCGCCTCGAGGTAGCTGCCGCGCGCCCCCGGCCCCGCGCCGATCGACGACAGATACACGAAACGCTCGACCGACCCCGCCGCCCGCGCCGCCGCGATCAGCATCTCGGTCATCGCGACGTCGACTGCGTCGTAGCTCTCGCGCGACGCGTCACCGCCCGCGCGCGCAGTCTCCTTCGCGCGCGCTCGCGTGGTGCCGAGGCACGCGAAGATCTCCGTCGGACGGCGCTCCGCGATCGTCCGCGCGATCGCGTCCGCCTCCCAGGGCGTGTCGTCGACGCTCGCACCCGACCCCACGAAGCGCTCCCGCCACTCCTTGATGCGGGGCGAGTCCGGACGCACGTGGGCGACGGCCGCGACGCCGCGCGCCAACACGCGCTCCACCACGTGCCGCCCCGTGAGCCCGGTCGCTCCCGCCACGAACGCGCTCTTCGCCATGCCGGCCATGATCGCGCATGCCGCGATCAACAACAAATTAACAGATCCACGCCTTGCCGGCTCAGGAACGGGGCGCACGTCGAACCGAGGGAGCCATCGAAAAGTGCCGCGGATCCGTCAACATCCGCAGAAAAGCGCACTCAAAAACCCCAACGCATTGCGTCATTCACACCGGCCGGCCGATTTACAACTTGACCACCGTCAACGTGTGAAGCAGAAAGCCCCGGTCCGAGGGACGAGCCAGGAGGGCAGATGACACAGCGCCTCGACACCCCCGACGGCGTGCGCGTGCTCGGCGCGATCAATCAAGAGCGCGCCGCGATCCTCACCCGCCCCGCGCTCGAATTCGTCGCCGACCTGGTGCGGACGTTCGGCCCCCGCATCGAGGAGCGGCTGGCCGCACGCCGCGAGCGTCACGCGCGCTTCGCGGCCGGAGAGCGCCTCGACTTCCTCTCCGAGACGCGCGCGGTGCGTGAGGGCGACTGGAAGTGCGCGCCGCTCCCGCCCGACCTGCTCGATCGCCGCGTCGAGATCACCGGCCCGGTCGATCGCAAGATGATCATCAACGCGCTCAACTCGGGCGCGAGCGTGTTCATGGCGGACTTCGAGGACGCCAACGCGCCGACCTGGGCGAACTGCATCGATGGCCACGTGAACCTGCGCGACGCGGTGCGCCGCACGATCACCTTCGAGAGCGGCCCCAAGAAGTACGCGCTCGCCGAGAAGACCGCGGTGCTCTTCGTGCGCGCGCGCGGCTTCCACCTGAAGGAGGCGCACGTCGAGGTCGACGGCGCGCCGATCCCCGCGATGCTCTTCGACTTCGGCCTGCACTTCTTCTCCAGCGCCAAGGCCCTGCTGGAGCGCGGCAGCGGCCCGTGCTTCTATCTGCCGAAGATGGAGAGCCACCTCGAGGCGCGCGTGTGGAACGACGTGTTCCTCCACGCCCAGGAGAAGCTCGGCATCCCGGCCGGCACGATCAAGGCGACGTGCCTGATCGAGACGCTGCCCGCAGCGTTCGAGATCGACGAGATCCTCTACGAGCTGCGCCAGCACTCGGCGGGGCTCAACTGCGGGCGCTGGGACTACATCTTCTCGTTCATCAAGGTGCACGCGACCGACGCGACGCGCGTGCTTCCCGATCGTGCGCAGGTCGGCATGACGCAGCCCTTCATGCAGGCCTACACGCGCGCCGTGATCGAGACGTGTCATCGCCGCGGCGTGCACGCGATGGGCGGCATGGCCGCGCAGATCCCGGTGAAGGGCGACGACGCCGAGAACGAGCGCGCGTTCGCGAAGGTGCGCGCCGACAAGCAGCGCGAGGTCGCCGAGGGCCACGACGGAACCTGGGTCGCGCACCCGGGCCTGGTCTCGGTGGCGAAGTCGATCTTCGACGATCACATGAAGACCGCGAACCAGATCGACAGCGGCAAGCAGGCCGGCTGGAAGGCGCGCGCCGAGGATCTGCTGCGCGCTCCCGAGGGCACCAAGACGGAAGACGGCCTGCGCCACAACGTGCGCGTCGGCATCCAGTACATCGAGGCGTGGCTGCACGGCTCGGGCGCGGTGCCGCTCTACAACCTGATGGAGGACGCCGCGACCGCCGAGATCTCGCGCACGCAGATCTGGCAGTGGCTCGAGCACGGCGTGACGCTCGACGACGGCCGCACGGTCACGCGCGCGCTGATCGAAGAGCTGATCGCCGACGAGCGGAAGACGATCGAGCGCGAGGTCGGCGCCGAGCGGATGAAGCGCGGCCTTTTCGACGAGGCCACCAAGATCTTCCTGCGGGTCTCCACCGAGTCCCCGCTGATCGAGTTCCTGACCCTTCCTGCCTACGAGGAGCTGCGGCGCCTCGAGCGATCCCGAGAGGAGTACCCCCAGTGAGCATCCCGCCCGTTCAGAAGGACACCGACTCGTTCTCCGATCCCCGCTGGAAGGGCGTCGTCCGCCCTTACACCGAGGACCAGGTCCGCAAGCTGCGCGGCTCCGTCCGCGTCGAGCACACGCTCGCCGACAAGGGCGCGCGCCGGCTGTGGACGGCGATGCACGAGAAGCCCTTCGTCCGCTCGCTCGGCGCGCTGACGGGCGGCCAGGCAGTGCAGATGGTGCGCGCCGGCCTCGAGGCGATCTACTGCAGCGGCTGGCAGGTCGCGGCGGACGCGAACACGTCGGCGCACACGTACCCGGATCAGTCGCTGTACCCGGCGGACTCGGTGCCGAAGCTGGTCGAGCGGATCAACAACGCGCTCGCGCGCGCCGACCAGATCGACTGGGCCGACGGCAAGCACAAGACCGACTACTTCGTTCCGATCGTCGCGGACGCGGAGGCCGGCTTCGGCGGTGCGCTCAACGCGTACGAGCTGATGAAGAACATGATCAAGGCGGGCGCCGCCGGCGTGCACTTCGAGGATCAGCTCGCGAGCGAGAAGAAGTGCGGCCACCTCGGCGGCAAGGTGCTCGTGCCGACCGCGCAGTTCGAGCGCACGCTGCTCGCGGCGCGCCTCGCGGCCGACGTGTGCGGCGTGCCGACGGTGCTGATCGCGCGCACCGACGCGGAGAGCGCGAAGCTGCTGACGAGCGACATCGACGAGCGCGATCGCGCGTTCGCGACGGGTGAGCGCTCGGCCGAGGGCTACTACTACGTCAAGCAGGGCATCGAGTCGTGCATCGCGCGCGCGAAGGCGTACGCGAAGGTCGCCGACCTGATCTGGATGGAGACCTCGACGCCCGACCTCAAGGTCGCCAAGCAGTTCGCGGAGTCGGTCCTCAAGGACAACCCGAGCAAGATGCTCGCGTACAACTGCTCGCCCTCGTTCAACTGGAAGAAGAACCTCGACGAGTCGACCATCGCCAAGTTCCAGAAGGAGCTGGGCGCGATGGGCTACAAGTTCCAGTTCGTCACGCTCGCCGGCTTCCACATGCTGAACTACTCGTCGTTCATGCTCAGCGCCGACTACAACGAGCGCGGCATGGCGGCGTACTCGGAGCTCCAGCAGAAGGAGTTCGGCGCGGAGTCGATCGGCTACACCGCGACCAAGCACCAGCACGAGGTCGGCACCGGCTACTTCGACGTCATCAGCGAGATCGTCTCGCAGGGCCAGAGCTCGACGACCGCGCTCAAGGGCTCGACCGAAGAAGACCAGTTCCACTGAGTTTTCGGAAGGGGTCATGGATGACCCCTTCCCCCCGACCGGCAAAGCCGGATCGGGGGCCCCCATCCCTGAACGCTGCGCGCGGGGCCCCAACCCCGCTTGCGTGCTCGACGCGCGGTCGTTCTGGGCCTTCGCGTCTCAGAAAAGATTCGGATGATGCCCGCGGCCGGGAAGAGGTCGCGGGCATCGTGCGTTCCATGGGTATCACAGCGTACGCGTCCCCCTCCGAGGGTGTCGCGCTCCGCCCCGGCTCGCCGCGCACCCCTCCCCCCTCCTGTTGCGGCGAGCCGGGGCGCCCTTTTTTCCGGAGCGCCCGATCGCGTGCCGCGTGCGTGGTAGAGCCGGTGCCGTGAGCGAGCCGCGCCGACGTTCGAGAGAGGGATGGATCTGGGGCAGCCTGCTGGTGGTCTCGCTGCTCGGCGGCGTGATCGCGTTCACGCAGTGGGTCGAGCGCGGAGACGCCGCGGCGCCGCCCGAGCCGCTCGCGCTCGACCAGCCCGGCATGCCGTTCGGGCCCGCCGAGGATCTGCCGTCCGCGCCTCCGCTGCCCGATGGGTTCGTACCCGATCTACCGCCGGTCCCGACGCTGGCGTCGGGCGCGCGGCCCTCGCGCGGTGCCGGCGCGCAGGCGACGGACGACGAGCGTCTCGACGAGCTCGCGGCGGAGATGCGCTTGCTCCAGGAGGCGCGCGGGATCCTCGGCGCCGTCGAGTCCGACCGCGATCCCGCCGCCGCGCTCGCGCTGCTCGACCAACACCGACAGCGCTACCCGCAGGGCGCGCTCGCCGAGGAGCGCGAGGTCTATTCGATCGAGGCGCTGCTCCTCCTCGGACAGGACGACCAGGTCGAGCGCAGGTTCGTCGAGTTCCGCGAGGACTACCCGGACTCGACGTTCCTCGAGCGTCTCGAGCGCGCGATGCAGTGACCCCCGACAGGAGTGCTCGCCCCGGAGGGCGCGCACGGGAGCGCGCTCGGCGCGCGTACGGAAGCGCCCGGAGCGGGCGAGCCGATCAGTGACCCCCAGCAGGAGTGCTCGCCCCGGAGGGCGCGCACGGGAGCGCGC
>JALYRN010000224.1 GCA_030855295.1 Myxococcota bacterium
CGTCTCGGCGGCGCTGCTCGCCCGCCAGGTGGATCCCTTCGGTCGCGCGCCGCGCACCAGGCCCGATCTCGGCGCCTACGTCGCGGTCCTGCGCGACGCACGCGCGCGCGGGCTGATCTGGTACCAGCTCGCGTGGGGCGCCGCGGTCGCGCCGGGCGCAGCGTTCTTCTCGCTCCACGTGCTCGGCTCGCTCCGAGCGGGCTTCCTGGTGCTCGCGGGGCACGCGATCGTCGTGGCGCTGGTGCGCGTGTTCGCAGCGCCGCTCTGGGGACGCGCGGTCGACCGCTGGGGCTCGCGCCCGGTGCTCGTCATCTCGTCGGTGGGCATCTCGTTCATGCCGGCGCTCTGGGTGCTCACGACGCCGGATCGGCTGTGGCCGCTCGCGATCGACGCGGTGGTCGCGGGCGTCATGTGGGGCGGTCACGCGGTGGCGTCGTTCGATCTGCCGCTCGGGATCGCGCCCGCGCCGAAGCGCTCGTACTACCTCGCGCTGTTCGCGATGGCGTCGGGCGTCGGGTTCACGATCGCGACGTTCCTGTCGGGCTGGGCCGCGGACGCGCTGACGATCGCTGCCCACGGTGATCTTCGGCCGCTCTTCGTGGTCTCGGCGCTCGGTCGCGCGGCGTGCGCGCTGATCGCCGTGCGGGTGCACGATCCGGGGGCGGTCGGCGTGCGCGCGATGCTGGGTGGGCTCCGCCGCGCGGCGATGGCGCGCGGCTCGGGCTGATTCATCGGCGCTCAAGGTCGCGCCCGGTTCGGACGATGTCCTGCGTGAGGCGGAGGCAGCACCAGATGAACTACGGCGGGAACGAGAGCTCGAGCGGCGGCACGGAACCGCGCACCGCGATCGCGATCGAGGACGCCGCGACAGCGCCCGAGGGCGAGGCGGATCCGTCGCCGACGCGGCGCTTGCGCCGCGGCAGCGCGCCCGTGGACGAGCGACGCACGCACCAGCGCGCAACGCTCGAGACGGACGTCAGCCTCTACAGCGACACGAATTTCTGGAGCGGCTACACCGAAGACGTGTCGGAGGGCGGCCTCTTCGTCGCCGCGTGGCAGCTGCTGCCGCTCGGCACCTCCGTCGAGATCGAGGTCGAGCTGCCGACCGGCTACCGCATCAAGACGCCGGGCGAGGTGCGCTGGCATCGCGAGGGCAACCAAGACGGCGCGAAGCCCGGCATGGGGCTGCGCTTCCTCGAGCTCGCCGAGGCCGACCTCCGCGCGATCCAGACGTTCATCAAGCACCGCGCGCCGCTCTTCTGGGACGAGGAGTGACAGCGGGAGAACCGATCAGGGATCGGTGCGCAGCGCGGTCATCGCCTGATCGAGGCCGTGCGTGAGCGCGTCGGTCGCCGCGCGGAAGCGGGCCCAGAGCGCGCGCAGCGCGAGCTCGAGGTCGCTGCCTCGGCGCGCGAGGTGGGGCGGCATCGAGGGGCGCGACTCGCGTGCGGGCTCGATGCTCGCGCCGGCCGGCTCGGTCGCGAAGAGCAGCGTGTCCTGATCGGAGCGCACCCGACGCGCGCGTTCGCTCGCGCGAGGTCCGGGATCCGGTCGCGGCTCGCCGTAGCCGAGCGTCGCATCGCGAGCGCGCAGGTCGTCGAGATCGACGTCGACCTCGAGCGCGCCGCCTCCATCGACACCGCCTCCGTCGACACCGCTGCCGTCGTCGTCGTACGAGAGCTCGAGCACGAGCCGCGGCACGTCCCCCTGCACGTCGACCGCCACTCGCGCGATGCGCGCGCGCCGCCGCTGCTCGTCGTGCACCTCGCTGTGCAGCCGCAGGAAGGGCAGCTCCTGCACGACCACCAGGCCGTCCTCGCGTCGCCGCGCGACCGTCGTCACGATCGGAGTACGCACGCCCGCGAAGTGGAGCCGCGCGCGCTCTCCCGTGCCGCGACCGGGATCGCTGGGACGGGCCTGCGGGAACGAAGGCCGAGACGTGCGTGCGGTCTGCATATCGAGCTCCTCTCCCTCGGTTGTCCGGGAGCCCGCGATCGCCGTCCAGAAAACGGCGTTCGGTCAGGTCCGAGCTCAGAGGCTGTCTAAACATCGGCTCGCCCGCTCCGGGCGCGCTCCCGTACGCGCCCTCCGGGGCGAGCACTCCTGTCGACTCAGTAGCGCGGGACGTCCGGATCGACGCGCTGCGACCACGCGTCGATGCCTCCCTCGACGTTCCACACGTCGCGGAACCCCATGCGCACGCAGTGCTCGGCCGCGGCGCGGCTGCGCACCCCGTGATGACAGACGAACACGATCGTGCTCGCGCGATCGAGCTCCTCGAGCTTCTCGCGGACATCCTCGTCGAGCCGCTCGCTGCCCTCGATGCGCGCGATGTCGCGCTCCTCTCGGGTGCGCACGTCGAGCAAGAGGTGCGGCTTGCCCTGCTCCCGCATCCGCGCGAGCGCCTCGACGCTCATCGACTTCACGCGCGGCGGCGCGCTCGGGTTCTCGATGCGGAACCCGCTCTGCTCGGCGCCCTCGACGAAGTCGATCGTGATCCCCTCGGCGCGGCGCGCGGTCGCGCGATCCATCGACACCCGGAGCTCGCCGAGCTCGACGATCACGTCGCCCTCGCGCGGCGGCTCGAGATCGAGCTCCGCATCGAACCCGCGATCGATCGCGAGCCGCACGTCGGGCCTCGGCACGCCCGCGTACTCGCGGAACGCGGCGATCGCCGCGTCACTGACGTTCACCTCGGGCACCCGCGTCTCGCGCGGCCCAGGGACCCCGAGCGCCGCGGCGAGCTCGCCGCTGCGCATCATGTCGCCGACGATGTCGGCGCCTCCGACGAGCTTCCCCTGCACGTAGAGCTGCGGGATCGTCGGCCACTGACCGAAGGCCTTGATGCCTTCGCGCAGCGAGTCGTCCGCGAGCACGTCGATGGTCGCGTAGTCGTCGATCAGCTCGTCGAGGATGTCGACCACCTTCGCCGAGAACCCGCAGCTCGGCGCGCCGCGCGTGCCCTTCATGAAGAGCACGACGGGCTCTCGGGCGAGGATGGATTCGATGCGCTGTCGGTCGTCCATGAGCCCGTCAATCGAACACGCGCGCGCCAGCGCTGCAAGTGTTCGCAGCGGCCGGCCGTGTCACCACGGGATCGGCCGATAGTCCTTCAGGAAGAGGCCCCAGAGGTGCTCTCCGGTGAGGAAGCCGTGAAGGATCGGATCGACGATGCGCGCCGCGCCGTCGACCACGTCGAGCGGCGGGTGGAAGCCGTGCTCCTCGACCTTGCGCGCGGCGACCTCGACCGGATCCTCGTCGGTGATCCAGCCGGTGTCGACGCTGTTCATGTGGATGCCGTCCGCGACGTAGTCGGCCGCCGAGGTGCGCGTCATCATGTTGAGCGCGGCCTTCGCCATGTTCGTGTGCGGGTGCTTGTCGGTCTTGTGCGCGCGATAGAACTGCCCCTCCATCGCGCTGACGTTGACGATGTGCTTGTCGACGCTCGGTGCGCGCAGCATCAGCGGCTTGAGGCGCGCGTTGAGCACGAAGGGCGCGATCGCGTTGACGAGCTGCACCTCGAGCAGCTCCACGCTCGGCACCTCCGCGAGCTTCATCCGCCAGCTGTTGCGCTCTCGCAGATCGACCTGCTGCAGATCGGCGTCGAGCCGAGCGTCGGGGAAGAGCTGCAGATCGTGCTCGTGATCTTCCGGCAGCAGCGCGAGCTGCGAGAGCGCGGCCGGTGAGACGAGGCCCGCGTCGTGATCGCTGCGCGCCTCGAGCGACAGTGCCTCGCGGCGCGACGCTCGGTGCTCCTCCCAGCGCGCGAGGATGTCGCGCTCCGGCGCCGGGAGCGCATCGTGCTTCACGTGCTCGAGCTCGAGCAGGTGGCGATAGAACCCCGCCGGACGGCGCACCGTCTGACACGCGTTGTTGACGATGAAGTCGAGGCGCGGCAGCGAGCGCGAGAGCCCCGCGCAGAACGCCTCGACGCTCGGCGTGTGCCGCAGATCGAGCCCGTGGATCTCGAGGCGCTCCTTCCACGCCTCGAAGTCGTCCTCCCGCGCGTACCGCGCCGCGGCGTCGCGCGGGAAGCGGGTCGTGACGACCACGTGCGCGCCCGCGCGCAGCAGCTTGATCGCGGCGTGATATCCGATCTTCACGCGCGCCCCGGTCAGCAGCGCGACGCGCCCGCGCAGGTCCGCGGTCTGGTGGCGCCTGCTCCAGTTGAGCTCCGCGCAGGGCTCGCACAACTGGTCGTAGAACGCGTGGACCTGCGTGTACTCCGCCTTGCACACGTAGCACTTGCGCGCGTCGCGCAGCGCTCGATCGGGCGCCGCGTCGCGCTCGCTCGGCGCCGCGCCCGGCGTCAGGATCGGCGGCGTCGCGAACACCGGCGCGCGCCGCATCGTGCGGATGCCAGTCGCGTCGAGCACGTCCTGATCGGCGCGCCTGCGCTCGCTGCGATCCTTCCGGCGGAACGCCTTGGCCATCGTCCGCAGCGCGGCGCGATCCGGCCGCGACACCATCCCGGCGGCGCGCACCAGGCGCGTCCGCGTCGCCTCGTCGAGCTCCGCGAGCAGGCCGCGATCCGCGACCACCGCCTCGAGCGTCTCGATGCACGCGGCGAGCTCCTCGAGGGGCGCGCCAGCGCGCGTTTCTTCCTCCTCCACGGCCGGCGCGCCAGCGCGCGTTTCTTCCTCCTCCACGGTCACTTCTCCCGACGAACGAGGGCCGGCGTACTAGCACGGTGGGATCCTGTACGCTCGCGCCCGAGCGCCACCGAAGGAGGGCTTCCGCATGAGCGAAGACGGTCAGAGCATCCTCACGATCACCGATCTCCTGCTGGGCGCCGTCTACGCCGACGGCGAGCGGTCCGGCGAAGAGATCCAGACGGTGCGTGATCTCCTGAAGGAGCTCCTCGACTCGAAGGAGCTTCCAGAGTCGATCGAGAAGCGCATCTCCATCTTCGAGCCGGGCGACTTCTCGCTCGACGAGAGCGCGGCCGAGCTCGCGGGCGCCGAGCCGGTGCGCAAGCGCAAGCTCCTCGAGCTGGTCGCCGCGGTCCGCGACGCCGACGAGGAGCACTCGATCGCCGAGGACGAGTACATCGTCGCGCTCGCGAAGGCGCTCGGCATGAAAGAGTCGGAGTACTCCGATCTGACGCTCGACTTCGAGATCGAGGATCTCCGCGAGCACCTCGGATCCTTGCGCTCGCTGCCGCCGGCGCTCCCGAAGACGCCGTAGCCTTCCCTCGCGCTTGCGGAACGAGGGCGACCGGCACAATGCTCCCTCGCATGAGCCTCGCGTCCCAGCTCCGGTCCGCCCTCACGCCGAACGTCGAGCGGCGTGGAAACCTGATCCGCACCGCCTGGGATCGGCTCGCCGCGCTGCCCGGCGGCGCGCGCCTCTTCAGCCGCTTCGTCGGCCGCGCCGCGCCGTACACCGCCACGATCGGCGCGCAGGTCCTCGAGCTGCGCCAGGGCTACGCGCGGGTCGAGCTCCGCGATCGCCGCGAGGTCCGCAACCACCTCGACTGCGTGCACGCGATCGCGCTCGCGAACCTCGCCGAGCTGTGCGGCAACGTCGGTCTCGCGTACTCGCTGCCCGACGACGCGCGCTTCATCGTGGCGGGCATGTCGATCGAGTACCTGAAGAAGGCGCGCGGCACGATCACCGCAGAGAGCCGGCCGCCGCTCGCGCTCGGCAGCGAGAAGCGCGAGATCCCGGTCGAGGTCGAGATGCGCGATCCGAGCGGCGAGGTCGTCGCGCGCGCGACGCTGCGCACACTCGTCGGCCCGAAGAAGGACGGCGCGCGTCGGCGCGGGCCGAACGGTCAGGCGTCGTGAGCGCGGCGGCGAGGCCGCTCCGCATCGCGCTCTGTCAGCTCGATCCGGCGATCGGCGATCTCGCAGGGAACACCGCTGCGATCGTCGCCGCGGCCCGCCGCGCGAAGGACGAGGGCGCACAGGTCGCGCTCTTCTCCGAGCTCGCGCTGACCGCGTACGGCCCGCGCGATCTCTTCGATCGCCCGGCCTTCCTCGAGGATGTCGAGGCCGCGATCGCCGCGCTCCCCGCGCAGCTGCCGCCCGAGCTCGTCTGCCTCGTCGGCGCGCCGACGCGCGCGAAGGGCGGCATCGGACGCGATCTGCACAACTCCGTGCTCGTGATCCGCGACGGCCGGATCGCGCAGACGATCGACAAGCAGCTCCTGCCGACCTACGACGTGTTCGACGAGGATCGCTGGTTCGAGGCCGGCGAAGGGCCGGGCATCGTCGAGGTCGCGGGCGTGAAGCTCGGGCTCACGATCTGCGAGGACGCCTGGAACGACGTGACCGAGATGCGCGGTCGCCGCTACCAGGGCAACCCCGTCGAGTCCGTGGTGCGCGCGGGCGCCGACGTGATCGTCAACGTCGCGGGCTCGCCCTACACGCGCAGCAAGCGCGAGGGCCGCGCCGCGATGATGCAGGGGATCGCGCGCAAGCACGGCAAGCCGGTCGTGATGATCAACCAGGTCGGCGCGCACGACGATCTGATCTTCGACGGCTGCTCGATCGTGATCGGCCCCGACGGTGCGACGTGGGCGCGCGCGGCGGCGTTCGAGACCGACGTGCTCGTGTGCGAGCTCGCGCCCGGCGGACCGATGCGCGCGTGGCCCGAGAGCGACGAGGCCGCCGCGATCGAGGCGCTGACGCTCGGCATCCGCGACTACGCCGCGCGCTGCGGCATCCAGAAGGCCATCCTCGGCGTCAGCGGCGGCATCGACAGCGCGCTCGTCGCGGCGCTCGCGGTCCGCGCGCTCGGCGGCGAGAACGTGATCGGCATCGCGATGCCGAGCCGCTACTCGAGCGAGCACAGCATCGACGACGCGCGCGCGCTCGCCGAGGCGCTCGCGATGCCGTTCGAGGTCGTGCCGATCGAGCCGATCTTCGCGCCATACGGCGACCTCCTGGAGGCACCGCTCGCGACGCTCGCCCCAGCGGGCGACGGCGACGTCACGTTCGAGAACATCCAGGCCCGCCTGCGCATGACCATCCTGATGGCGCTCGCGAACCGTGCCGGGGCGCTTCTACTGAACACCGGCAACAAGAGCGAGGTCGCCTGCGGCTACTGCACGCTCTACGGCGACATGGCCGGCGGGCTCGCGGTGATCAGCGATCTCTACAAGACCTTCGTGTACCGCGTCGCGCGTGAGCTCAATCGCCAGGCCGGCCGCGAGCTCATCCCCGAGAGCACGCTGACCAAGCCGCCGAGCGCCGAGCTGCGCCCGAACCAGACCGACCAGGACACGCTCCCTCCCTACGACGTGCTCGACGCGATCCTCGAGCAGCTGATCGAGGGCCACCGCGGCGTGCGCGACATCGTCGTCGACGGAGCCGATCCCGCGCTCGTCGCGCGCGTCGGCCGCATGGTGAAGCTCGCCGAGCACAAGCGACGTCAGATGCCGCCCGGCCTGATCGTCACGCGCAAGGCCTTCGGCCCCGGCCGCCGCATCCCGATCGCACAGCGCTGGTCGTACTGACGCCTTCGGAGACGGGGACCGCTGAGCAAGCCCGGAGCCCCAGGCATCGGCGAACCTTTCAGCCCGCAGATGCCGCCGCGACGAGCGCGTCCCACTTCGCGATCCGCTCGTCGTCACCGAGCATCTCGACGAGCGCGGCGCGCACGAACGAGCGATCGAAGCGCGCACCGCGCACGTCGAGCATGCGCGCGATGTCGATCAGGTCCTTCGGTCGGAAGAAGAGCATCTTGAAGACAGCGAGGACCTCCGCCGAGTGGACCCAAGTCGTGTGCACGCCAATCGTCGTGCGCACCCGCCGCCGGGCGGCTTCCTCGTAGAAGGGGATGCTCGGCACGAACACGTCGACTCTCGTCGCGCCCGCTCGGCCCGCGAACATGCCTCGCGTCTTCGCGCCGACGCGCGCAGCGTCGTCGTCGATCTCCACCCCAGCACTACGGATGATCTCGATTCCACGATCGATTCGCTCGTCATCGATCCAGAGGATGACGTCGACGTCCGCGGTCGCGCGGGGCTCCGACCACGCAGCAAGCGCGATCGCTCCCCCGAAAGCGTACGTTTCGCCACTGTCTTCGAGGACGGTGGCGAGACGCGCGACGACCGCGAGGACGCTATCGTCCTCGTCGCTCATCACGTGCGCGTGCGATCAGGCGCAGCCACAGCGCTTCCGACTCGGGCGAGCGCGGCGTGGGCGCGCGCAGCGCATCCGCGTCGGGACGACCTCGCGTGATCGCATCGGTGAGCTCGCAGAGTTGGAGGAAGAGCGCGAGGCGTTCCTCCGGCGTCATCACCGCGAACCGCTCGGTGTCGCGTCCGTCCTCGGTGAAGCGCTGGAGATCCGCAGGGCTCAGCACGCCCCCGATCTTAGCACCCAGCCGCGCGGACGCTCAGGGCCCGAGCCGAGCGGCTCCAATTTCCTCTCGCTCGACAGTTCGTCAGGGGCACGGCTCCGCGGTCGACATGACGTCGCTCGTCGCGGCGCGCGACGGCGCGTACCGCGGCGATTTCACGCGCGAGTCGTGCTCTGGACGTCGCTGCCATGGCTCTTGCAGAGGCGCGGTTCTCTCATCCGGAGGCGAACGACATGACGACGACGGTGCAGCAGACCGGCGCGCGCGAGCGCGCGCGGCGCGATTCTTTTCCTCAGCTCACGCGGCGCGGTGCGTGGGCGCGTGATCTCGCGGTGCTCGGCGGGGCGAGCGCGCTCGGGATTCCGTTGCTGCTCGGGGCGAGCGTGGGCTTCGCAGCGATCACAGCGCTCGCAGGCGCGCTGCTCGGCGCATCGATCGGCGCGGCCGTGCCCGTGCTGCTCGGACGGCACGTGCGGCGCGTCCCGGTCGTGCTGCTGCTCGGCGCGGGCGCGGGGCTCGGCGCGAACTGGGGCGC
>JALYRN010000225.1 GCA_030855295.1 Myxococcota bacterium
AAGCAGACCGTCGCCTCCATGCGCTCGAGCGCGGGATCGAGCGCGAACGAGTAGCGCATCACGCGCGGCGGTCCGGGCGGCGACGACTCCGCGGGCGGAGGCGCCGCGCCGCACGCGCTCGACGACGCGACCGCGAGGACGATCAGGGCCGCGGACCTCAGCAGGCGCGGGAGCCGAGCAGCGCCCCCGACTCGACCAGCGCCGCCAGGAGCGCGCCCATGCGCTCGACGAACGCCGGGTCCGCCTCGCGACCTTCCTCCCGGAGCACGTCGCGCACGCTCTCGATCACCGTGCGATCCGCGCGCGCCCAGGCCCGCACCAGTCGCGCTCCGGTCGCGTCCAGCGTCCGCGTCTCGACCACGTGATCGGGGCGACGGTGTACGCACACGAAGTACGTCCCCTTCGCGGGCGTCTCGGTCGCCATCGGGTCCGCTCGATGAAGGTCGTGCCCGAGCGTCAAGACGCGCAGCGTCGGAGACGGTACCGGCACGCTCTCCAGCGCGAGCTCCCCGATCGGTTCCTCGATCTGCCCCTCGCGCCAGCCGAGCTCCCAACGGGTCCCCTCCAGCGTCGCGACGTCGCGCGCATGCTCGGGGTACATAGGGCCTTCGAGGCGCGGCCGCACGAACGCGAGGAACGCCGGGACGACCTCGCGGAAGTAGCGCGAGCGCGGCGGCGCCTCGGCGAGGAACGCGCGGAACAGCTCGGTCGTCGCGGCGCGGCCGAGCGTGCGCTCCGTCCACGGCAGGGCGACCGAGATCAGCTCTCGCAGGCGGGACCTCACCATGTCGCGATAGAGACGCGCGCGCTCCATCCCGAGCAGCTCGAGGTCGCGCTCCGAGGGCGTGGGGTCGAAGCAGACGCGCGACATCGCGCGCTGCAGCTCGGCGATCCGCGCGCTCACGTCCGCGTCTCCGCGGCGCGCGCGTGCTCCGCGTCGTCGGCGATCGCGCGGAGCCGGCGCAGCTCGTCGAGGAGCACGTCGAGGCTCGGGAAATTCCCGTCGCGCTCGAGCAGCACCGGCACCGGCCCGACGCGCCGCAGCGTGTGCGCGAGCAGGTCGTAGACGCCGTCGCAGATCGGCTCGGCGTGGGTGTCGATGATCGGCATCGCGGGCCGCGCGAGGTGGCCCGCGACGTGGAGCTGCACGATGCGATCCGCGGGCAGGCGGTCGACGTACGCGCGCGGATCGAAGCCGTGGTTCTGCGCGTTCACGTACACATTGTTGACGTCGAGCATGAGCTTGCAGCCCGAGCGCTCGAGCACCTCGAGCACGAAGTCGACCTCGCCCATCTCGGCCTGGCCAGGGTGCGCGTAGTAGCTGACGTTCTCGATCGCGACCGGACGACCGATCGCGTCCTCGACCTGCGCGATGCGCGCGCATGCGATGTCGACCGCGTCGCGCACGAACGGCATCGGCAGCAGATCGTGCAGCGCGACCCCGTCGACGCTGCCCCAGCACAGGTGATCGCTGTACCAAGGCGCGTCGATCCCATCGAGGAACGCGCGCAGCTTGGCGAGGTACGCGCGCTCGAACGGCTCGACCGCGCCGAAGCAGAGCGACAGGCCGTGCGGCGCGATCCCCCAGAGCGCGCGCGCACGCGCGAGGTGCTCCTCGAACCGGCCGCCGCGCTCGACGTAGTTCTCGGGGTGGACCTCGAGCCACTCGATCTCGGGCGGGCGCCGGAGCAGCACCTCCTCGGCGAGCTCCTGCCGCAGCCCGAGCCCGATCCCCGCGACCCGTCGCTCGATCGATGCGTTCATCTGCCCGTCCCGCCGTCGCCCTGGCCGAGGGAGCCTGGCGCCGAGGAGCCTAGCGCCAGAACGACGAAAGGCCGACGCAATGATGCGCCGGCCCCCCGCGTCGCGATCTCCACTGGAGGTCGCGCGTCCGATCAGGATCGGATCACTCTTCGGTCGTGGTCTCGGTGGTGGTCGTGGTCTCGCCGGCCTCGCCGCCGCAGCTGCCCGCGCCGCACGACGCCTGCGTTCCCGTGGCGTCACCCTCGGTGGTGGTGGTGGTGGTGGTGGTCGTGGTCTCGTCGCCCGACGATGCCGTCTCGGTCGTCGTGCCCGACTCTTCGGCCGCCGCGCCACCGCCACACGCGCTCAGGCCGAGCAGTGCGGACGCGGCCACCACGAGCGAGGTCTTCAGCTTGCTGTTCATGTTCGTAAATCTCCCGGTTCCATGGTTCGAGCCGTACCTGGGGGCCTGCCGTTGCAGGGCCCGGCTCCCGGTCCGGTGCGGCGTATCGTACGTCAGGACCCGGGGCCGCTGACAAGTGCTGTTTTCCGACGGCCGCCCGGTCGGGAAATGTGCACTCTCCGTCTCGATCTGGACGGAATCGGCGCCGGATCAGAGCTGCGGCGGGAGCAGGAGCAGGAACGAGCCGTCCGACTCGCTCGTCGCGCGCGCGATCGGCACCGCTCGCTCGGCCCCGGGCTCGCCGACGATCGCGTACGCCGTGATCTCCGCGCCCGCGATCTCGCCGCCCTCGTCGAAGCTCGCATGGCCGCGCACGACGACGGGATGCCTCACGTCGAGCACCTCGGTCCACTCACGCGCCGCCATCGCGAACGCCGGGCGCACGACCCACGGATAGCCGCTGCCCTCGGGCGGCTCCGCGATCAGATCGTAGACCCCCACGTCGAGGGGGAGCCGGAAGTTGCCGTAGGGATCCGTGATCGTCTCGCCCGGACGGTTGAGCCGCCACGCGCCTCGCTCGCCCGACGTGAGCGGCAGCGGGATGTGCAGCGGCACCGCGCGCACCCGCGCGTCGATCATCGGCTCGTCCGCCGAGCGCTGGACCACGCCGCCGAGCCGCGGGCGCGCCGGCATCGCGAACACGTGGCCGTAGGTCTCGTCGAAGATCGGCAGGGGCTCCGCCGCGAGGTACACGCCGAGCTCGGGCTCGAGCGGCCAGATCTCGACGTCGTACACGCCGGGCACGACGCGCGCCTCGAACCCGCCGGGAGGAAGCGGCTCACCGGTGCACCCGATCGGCCGCTCGTCGGGGCCCGCGGCCGGCGCCCCCGCGACCGAGACGACCTGGATCGAGTAGCTCCCGACCAAGCGCGTGACACTGTCGGAGATCTCGCGCGAGCGCAGCGTCACCGTCGCGCCGACCGCCGCGCCGCCCCCGAGCTCCTCGGGGAGCTCGACGATCCCCGCGAAGCAGACGCTGTGGTCGTCCGAGCTCGGCACGAGGATGCGCACGCGGCGATCGTCGCCCTCGTACGCGAGCACCGCGGGATCGATCGTGATCGTCGGGAACGCGGCGTTCTCCTGGTAGGCAGGCGGCGCCGAGACCCGCAGCACCCACCCGGTCGCGGCCGGATCGACGAAGATCTCGAAGAAGCCGTCCTCGCCCGCGGCGCCGGTCGCGGTCGTCGCGATCGACGAGACCACGTGGCCCGACGGATCGATCGCGCGCACCTCGAGCCCGTTCTGGCCGCGGGCCTCCCCATCGACGATGGTGCCGCGCAGCGCGAAGTGCGCCTCGGTCGGCAGGAAGGCGACGTCGAAGCGCTGTCCTCCCGTGAGGTCGAGCGTTCCGCGCACCGGCGCGAGTCGCATCGCATCCTCGCCCCGCGGCCGCACCTCGACGTCGTAGGTCGTCCCGGGGACGAGCTGCGTCGCGAAGTCGCAGTCGCAGTCGCGGGTGTCGTCGGTCGCGAGGGTGCGGATCGAGACCGGCGCCGCCGACGGAGCGATCACGCGGCGACGAGGCGTGAACGTGATCTCGGCCTCGACCGCCGCGCCGTCCCCACCGAGGCGCACGCGCCCGACCACCGGGACCGGCGTGCGCACGGCGAGCTCCGAGCTCGCGTCGCCGCTGCTCGCGACGAAGGGGCCCGCCGTCGTCGCGAGCGCCGGACGGTTCACGGCGTCGCTGGCGGGCAGCACGATCTGGAGGCGATACTCGTACGGCGTGATCGCGTCGGCGATACACATGCCGAGCGCGGCGTCGCAGCGGGCGCCCTCGCAGTCGGCGTCCGCCGCGCAGTCGTTGCGAGGACCCGAGCGTGGGGTGTCGAGCGAGAGCCCGCACCCGGCGCAGAGGGCGATCGCGAGCGCGACGAGTCGCTTCACGGGCACCCCGTCATGTCGACCGGGCCGCCCTCGTCGGGCTGGCGCGCGACCCACCACGTCGCGGTCGCGAGATCGCCCTCGAGCCGCGGGAGCCGTCCGTTCGGCGCGTTCTGGAAGCCCTCGGGCAGCCCTGCGACGAACACCTCGATCCGATGACAGCCCGGCAAGGAGAGGCGGCCGCTGATCGGCAGCGTGATCTCGACGCGGCGCGTCAGCCGATCGTCCGCCGTCGGCTGGGTCGGCGGGATGTCGATCTCGAGCTCCGGCATCCGCGGATCGGTGGGGTTGAAGTCGATGAACACGCGATAGCGAAGGCGCTGATCGAGGTTGGGATCGCGCACGTCGATCGAGAGCGGGATCGACATCGCGGTGCTGGTGCCGCCGTCATCGCTGGAGCTGCCGAGCTCGATCGGCAGCTGGATGACGCTGTTCAGCGGGTGCATCGCCGCGGGCGCCGACTCGATCGACGGCGGGTAGTTCCGCGGTGCCTCGTACTGCACGTTCTGCGTCAAGCAGGCGGGCAGCAGAGCGCCGGTCGCGGGCAGCAGAGCGCCGGTGGCGACCGCGAGTGCGGAACGGGCGAGCATCCGGATGGCGCACGATGCAGCCGAGGTGCCATGCGGCGCGCGCGGCCGCGATCCGCGATCTTCCGGGGGGATCCGGGCGAGATCCGCGGTCGTGGAATTCGCCGGGCGCGACATCGCTGTCAGGCCCCCGACGCGCGCGCCCGACGCTCGCCGCAGCGCGTCATTCGGCTCGCGCGCGTCATTCGGTCGGCGGGCCTCCGGGCTCGGGGGCGTCGGGCATGCCCTCGAGGTAGCGGAAGATCGTGCGCGGATCGACGCCGAGGTCGCGCGCGGTCTTGGTGCGGTTCCCGTTGTTCCGCTCGAGCACCTCGAGGATGTACCGGCGCTGGAAGTCCTCGCGCGCCTGCGTGAGCGTCATGATCGGCTGCAGCGCCTCGGGGAAGAGGTCGAGGTCCTCGGGGCCGAGCAGGGTCTTTTCGCAGAGCACGATGCCCTTCTTCAGCCGGTTCTCGAGCTGGCGCACGTTGCCCGGCCAGTCGTACTTCCGCATCGCGATCAGCGCGTTCGGCGTGAAGCCCTTCACCTTCGGGTTCAGCTCCTCGGTGTACTTCTGGAGGAGGAACTTCGCGAGCAGCACCACGTCGTCGCCGCGCTCGCGCAGCGCGGGCAGGTGCAGGTTCACGACGTTGAGCCGGTAGTAGAGGTCCTCGCGGAACGCGCTCTTGCGGATCTCCTCCTCGAGGTTGCGGTTGGTCGCCGCGACCACGCGGATGTCGACGCGCTCGGGCTTGGTGTCGCCGACCTTGACGACGACCTTCTCCTGCAGCGCGCGCAGCAGCTTCACCTGGAGGTTGAGCGGCATCTCGCCGATCTCGTCGAGGAAGAGCGTGCCCTGGTGCGCCGCCTGGAACTTGCCCTGCCGCGTCGCGATCGCGCCGGTGAAGGCGCCGCGCACGTGACCGAAGAGCTCGCTCTCCATCAGGTTCTCGGGGATCGCGCCGCAGTTCACGACGATGAAGGGCCCGTTCACGCGCGGCGAGCGGCGATGGATCTCGCGCGCGATCAGCTCCTTGCCGGTCCCGGTCTCGCCCGTGATGAGCACGCTGATGTCGGTGCTCGCGACCTTCTCGACCTTGCGGAAGACCTCGACCAGCGAGGGGTTGGTGCCGACGATGTCGCCGAAGCTCTTCTCGCTGAGCTGCTGCACGAGGTTGTCGCGATCGCTGCGGAGCTGATCGAGCAGCATCGCGTTCTGGATCAGCAGCGACGCCTGCGACGCGAAGATCGTCAGCACGTCGAGCGTCGTCTCCTCGAAGAGGCCGCGCACGGTGTCGTTGCCGACATAGATCAGCCCGAGCAGCTGCCCCTGCGACATCAGCGGCGCGCACATCACCGACGCGAGCTGCAGGTTCATCACGCTCTGCGCGACGCCGAACATCGTGTCGTTGACCGCGTCGCTGACGATCAGCGGCTGCTTGGTCTCGAGCACCTTCTTGACGATCGAGTCCGACAGCAGCTGCTCGGCCTCCGGCAGCGCGCGCCCCGCGAGGTGTCGCGCGACCGTGATCTTGGTCTCGCCGTTCTCCAGCAACAGCAAGAAGCCCTTGCCCGCGTGCGTGGCCTCGATCACCGCGTCCATCAGCGACTCGAGCTGCTCCTGCATCGTGCGGCTCTGCATCAAGCGCTGGCTGAGCTCGTGCAGCATGCGCAGCCCCGCGAGCTCCGCCGCGACGCTCACGTCGGCGCCGTGCTCGTCGCGCACGTCGCGATCGACCGACTCGTCGAACGCCGAGTACACGAGCTCGACCTCGCCGACCATCAGCCGATCCGCGTGCTGGATCTTGCAGCGGCGCTTCTTCTTGCCGTTGATCTGGATCTCGCCTTCGCGATCGACCTCGTTGAGGTTGAAGTCGCGACCATCGAAGACGATCTGCGCGTGGTACTCGGCGAGCGAGCGATGATCGATCTGGATGTCGTTCCCGCCGGCCCGACCGATCGACGTCAGCTTCTTGAAGACCGAGTAGACCTTGGGCCTGCCTTCCGGCCGGATCCACTTCAAGGAGGGCATGTCCGAGGAGTCTACCGCGGGGGACCCGTTCGGTCAGAGAACATCCAGGAGACGGCCGGCGCGGCGAGGTCTCCGGCTCTCAGCGCGCGAAGCGCGCGCTCCCGTACGCGCCCTCCGGGGCGAGCACTCCTGTCGACTCACTCGAAGTCGGGGCGGCGGAGGCGCTGGGTGACGCGCTCGCGGGGGACGTCGTCGCGCGCGCTCGGGAGCGGCGAGACGAGCGCGATCGCGTTGCGCGCGGGGTCGAGCGTCACGTAGATGAACGCGCCCGACGGGTCGAGCATCGGGCCGGTCACCAGCGGATCGGCTTCGCGATCGCGATCCCAGAGCGCCTCGATGCGCTGCATGGTCGCCGGGAGCTCGAGGACGGCTTGGGCCGGCTCCGGCGCGTTCGAGTGGGTGCCGCCCGGGCCGATCGAGAAGACGAGCTGCATGCCGTAGGCGTCGACGATCGCCTCCTCGTGGTTGGCGTGCGCGAGCCGGAAGCCGAGGTGCTCGACGTAGAAGTCCGCGGCGAGGCGAACGTCCGGTGCGGTCAACATCACCATCTGCACCGACGAGCGCATCATCCCTCGGTGATCGCCGATCCAGGCGCGGCGTGTCAATGACGCCGTGGCTGGATCAAGGCGTACCAGAGATCGGCTCGCCCGCTTCGGGACCTTCCGTCCGCGCGCGCGGCGCGCGCTCCCGTCCGGTCCCTCCGGGGCGAGCACTCCGGCAGGGTCAGTCCGCCGTCGTGGCGAGGCCGAGCTTGTTCTTGGCCATCTTGCCGAGCTTCGTGCGGCCGCCCTGCTTGGCGACGTGGGTGAGCAGGTCTTCGCCGAGCGGGTAGCTCTTCTCGGTGAAGTGGAAGCCGACGTAGTAGAGGTGCGAGAGCTCGAGCGACTTGTCCTTCGAGAGCGCCTTGGCGACGTCGAAGGAGCGGTCGGCGAGCGACTCGAGGAGCGAGAGGGACTCGTCGCCGGCGCGCGCGGTCGGGCGGGTGTCGAGGTGCGACGCGCGCAGCGCGAGCGAGGCGAGCTGGTAGCGATCGTCGTCGCTCGCGTGCTCGGTGCGCGCCAGCAGGCCGAGCACGGTGCGGAGCTCGCTCTCCTTGTTCTTGCTGCGCTTGAGCTTGGCCACGAGCTCGCGCAGCCCTTCCGCGAGGGTCTTGGGGTCGGCCTCGCGCGCGACGTCGACGTGCGCCTGCCACGCCTCGCCGCCGGCGAGACGCTCGAGCGCGGCGGCCGCGAGCTTCTTGCGCGCAGCGGGCGGGAGCGTCTTGGTGTGCGGCTTGATCGCGTGGCGCAGCGTGTTCGCGCGATCGGGATCGCGCTCCGCGGCGAGCGCGGTCGCGAGCGCCGGGCCGGCGTCGTCGCGTGACTCGAGCGCCTTGGCCGCGAGCTCGCCGCGACGTCGATCCGACTTCGCGATCACGTCGACCAGCGCCTTGGTGACGTCGCCGCCCGGCTGGCGCGCGAGCTTCTCGATCGCGATGCGCGCGCGCTCGGGATCGGGGTGCACCGCGAGGCGCGCGATGCGCGCGGCGTGCTTGGGCGGCAGCTCGACCGCCGCGAGGCCCATGATCGCGGCCTGCGCGAGCATGCGATCGGACGCGTCGGCGGCGTCGACCATCGCGTCGATCACCTCGGCCGCGCGAGCGTCGTCGCGATCGCTTCGGATCGTGTAGCGCAGCGCGATCAGTGCCTCCTGACGGACCGCGAACGGCGCCTTGGGATCGCGCGCGTACCCGAGCAGCAGCTCGGTGCCCTTCGGGTCCTCGAGGTAGCCGAGGATCTTCACCGCGGTCGCGACCGGGATCGGCGAGACCGGCGGCGACTTCTTCATCTTCTCGAGGATGCGCGTCACCTCGGTGAGCCACATGCGCCGCGTCTTCGCGTCGGCATCGCGGATGCGCGGGCGGATCTGCAGCGCGACCGCGCGCGCGACCTCGGGGTCCGACGCCTCGAGGTTGCCGAGCAGCGTCGTCGCCGCTTCCTTGCGGTCGCCGAAGCGCGCGAGGATCGCGTCGAGCGCCTTGCGCTCTTCTCCCTGCGCGGTCGGCGCGCGCGCCTTCACCGCGTCGACGACGTCCTCGCCGCACGCGACGATCGCCTCGATCGCATGGCGTCGCACGTCGGCGTCGCGCGCCGCGACCAGCGGCAGCATCGCCGGC
>JALYRN010000226.1:0-3685 GCA_030855295.1 Myxococcota bacterium
GGCTGGCACTCGGTGCTCGGCTGGCTCGGCGCCCACGTCGCGCGCGCGCGCTGACGCGAGCGCGCCCCGTCGAGCGACGGAGCGAGTCACGCGCGACGCAGGCTCGCGAGCTGCGCCTCGAGGCTGCGCACGAGGTCGTCTCCGGCGCGCCGCGAGGACGCTTTCTGGCGCTTCGCGCTCTCGTGCGTTGATTGCGGCGAGACGGAGCATTCACCTTGCCGCGCAAGCTCCTGGTTGCTCGACGAACAGGAATGCGTCGCACATACGGCGGCCAGTTCGATCGATGGCCCTGGGTCCGCGAAGGACGCCCACGCAGGCGCACCGCTGACAGATTCTTTCAGATGCCCGAGCGCGCCTTCCCCTCGGTGTCGTCGTACACCGGGACAGCGGAAGTGCCGCAAGGAGGGTTCCAGATGCGTACTGCGTTCTCGTTCGTCATCGTCGTCTCGCTCGCTCTCGCCGCATGCGGTGGAGAAGAGACACCCGTCGCGCCTGCAGTGCCGATGGCCGCCGCCGCCCCCTCGGCTCCCAGCGCGCCCGCCGCTCCCGCGGCCGCCGGCGCCCCTGCGGCCGCGGCGGCTGACGATCCGGTGGTGTGCTGCGAGTTCAACGGCGTCGCGGGCAGCTCGACGCGCTCACTCTGCGCGTCGTATGCGGGCGCTCGCGAGGTTCCGGACGCGGCCTGTCACCGCTGAGCGCCTGTCGCGAGAGGGCCCTCAGGACCAGACGCCGGCCACGCGCAGAGCGGCGGTCGGCGCGATCCTGTAGCCGCTGCCGCTCCGCTCGATGACCTGGCGGAGGCCGAGCGAGCGAAGGCGCCCGATCGCGACGTACACGCGGTTCGCGCCCGCCTCCGGCAGCGGCTCCTCACCGGGCCAGCCCGCCTCGAGGAGCTGCCACACGTCCATCTCGCGGCCCGGCTGGTGGCGGTGCGCGAGGAGCAGTGCGCGCAGGACGTGCTGGTTCGCGCGGCCGAGCTTGCGGCGCTCGCCGCCGACCGCGACCCAGCCGCCGTCCGACGCGACGGTGACGACCTCACCGTCGATCGGATCGCGGGGCTCGCCTGCGGCCTCGGCGATCAGCGCGGCGGCCCTCGCCTCGAAGCCGGGCATGTCCACCGTGATGCCGAGGATCTCGCGCAGGCGCCGCATCTTCGCGAGTGCTTCGTCGATGCTGGGCCGCGCGTCCGGACGCTGCGCGACGAGCTGCGTGTCGAACCAGCGCGACAGCTCGAACGCCTCGAGGTTGTCGCGCGATGCCGCGACTGCGAAGAAGCGGCGCGCCACCTCGCCAAGCTCGCAGAACGCGAACAGCGAGCGGACGATCATGACGATCGCGACGTAGTCGCCGAGCGGTGTCGCGGGCTCGCCGCCGAGGAGCTCGGGCGCCTGCCAGACCGAGCCCGTGCCCTCGAGACGACCGTCTTCTTTCTCGACGGGGAAGTTGTGCCCGAGCCCGACGAACGAGAGCCGCCCGGATGCGCCGATCAGGATGTTGCCGTAGCTCACTCGGCCGAGGCAGTACGGACCGCCGGTGCGCGGATCCGTCACGAGGTGCGCGGCCTGCAGCGTCTCGCGCATGCGCGTGAAGATGGCGTCGCCCTGCGCGAACGTGAGCTTCTGCCCGCTGTCGGCGAGGAGCCGCAAGAGCTCCGTTCCGTCGACGACCGCATCGCAGGCGAGCTCGAGGAAGGGCGTGCCGTCGTCTTCGCCGCGCTCGATCACGCGCGGGAGGTTCGGGTGCTCGATGCGCTCGTGCGCCGACGCAATCCGATCGAGCGCCGTGCGCACGCCGTCGACGTTCGCGCTCTTCGATCCGAGGATGACGATCGAGCGCGCGCCGGGGGTCGCGGTCGCGCGCACCACCGAGACCACGTGGAACGACCCGCGGCTCCGCACCGGAAGTGGATCGCGGTAGCGACGGAGCCAGAGCGCGGGAACCGAGAGCTCGGACAAGCCGCGAGCGTCGCCGACGGCGTCCGCTTGCGTCAACGATTGCTGCGCGCGCGGGCGCCAGCGGCATCGGCGATCGCGTACGGGAATAAACCGGAGACCGCGCTCAGGGCGCGGGCGGGGTCCACGCGGGGATCGTCGGCACGGCCGAGGGCGGCATCGACGCGATGAGCGCGATGAGCGCCGCGTCCGTGATGTAGCCCTCGATGCCTTCACCGACGAAGAGGCTCATCTCGCGCCAGGCCGCGCCGGGATCCTCGCAGGCGAGCTCGCACTCGCCGACCGAGAAGGCTGCGCCCTGCTGCTCGTCGAGCCGATCGGGGGCGTCGATCCGCAGGCACATGCCGGGCTGCGGATCCCACACGAGCTCGGCGAGCGCGCGCTGGGCCGCGGCGAGATCGGCGGTCGCCTCGGGGAACAGCGGCCCGAGGATGGCCGCTCTCTCGTCGCTCGACGCGAGCGTCGCGGGCGCCGAGATCGCCGAGACGTTGTCGCTCGAGCGATTGCTCGCGACGAGCTCGGCGGAGAAGCCCACGGTGGCGCCGTCTCCGTCGTTGATGACGAGGTTGCGGCTGATCGTGTTGTCGAACGGCACGACGTCGCAGTCGAAGTCGTCCGCGGGCCGACCGGCGCGGCATTCACCGTCGCTCTGCCGGTCCTCCCGCATCGCAGCCGCATCGATCTGCTCGACGCTCCGCTCCGTGAACGCGAACGTGTTGTTCCGAATCAGTCCCTGCCGCGCGGCGATGTACTCGACCGTGTAGTAGTCCGTGTCAGTCGGCATGTAGGCGCGGTCGGAGCCATACGGCAGGTCGATGCCGGGGTATTGGATCGGATCGACTGCGAGGTTCGACACGGCGCGATTGGCGATGCTCAGGAACCGAATGGCACCACGCGTCTGGCGGAAGACGTTGCCGAACGCGAGGTTGTTCGGTCCGCTCCGGAACGAAAGCAAACCGCGCTCCTGCGCGTCGACGATGACGTTGAACGCGATGACGTTCCCCGAGGTCTTGATTCCGATCATCTCACCTTCGCCGACGCACCGCGCGAAGACGTTGTGATCGATCAGCGCGTCGGTGCGACGCACGCGAACGCTGTCGACGCCTTCGTCGGTGCTCGTGAACGTCGCGTGGCCGAGCTGGATCTGCTCGAAGCCGTTGGCGTCGACAGGCACCGGTCGATCGCGGAAGACGTTGTGATCGATCCGCGTGTGCATGCTCTGATTGCCCACGTGGACGCCCTTGGACTGCGATCTCTCGACGAGCGAGTGGTCGAACCGGACACCGACCGCATCTTCGATGTAGAGGCACTGTCCTGCCGCCTCGCGGCAGTGGATCATGCTGAAGCGCACTCCTGCAGAGGGCGCGTCCGCCCTGCCGTCGACCTGGAGCGCCCCCGCCGTGACGCCGTGGAAGCTCAGCCCGTACATGTGCAGGTGACTGCCGCGGATTCGAAACCGAGTCTCCCCGGTGAACACGACGGGCGCGGTGCGCGAGCGGATCACGATCGGCGCCTCTGCAGTTCCGCTCACGGTCGCCGGGAGCTCGAGCTGCCCCCATCCGTCGTAGGTACCGCCTTCGATCGACACGGCGTCTCCGGGCTCGGCGATCTCGAGCGCTGCGAGGAAGTCGGCGAGCGACGAGACGACGTGATCGGTGCCCGTGACCGGCGCGAGGTCCCACGGCAGCGGCGGGATGATCCCCTCTGCGATCGAGGTCGGCGGCGGCGCCGAC
>JALYRN010000226.1:3695-8842 GCA_030855295.1 Myxococcota bacterium
GCCGACACGTCGGTCGGACACGTCGGCGGCTCGCGCCCCGCGTCCGAGCCGCGCGCGTCCGGCGCCGCTCCGTCCTCCGGGATCGGACGAGCACCATCGACGGATGCGTCGTCGACTCGCATGCCACCGTCGCTCGCGAGGTCATCGCTCGAGCAACCGACCATCGCCAGCAGGAACGCCAGTGGAAGCAAGCGCCGAAGGGCGCCGTCGCAGTGCATGGGTCCATCCTACAGGCTGCGGCGTCCGCGAGATCGAGCGCGACGAGCTCCAGCGCACACGGGGGCTCAGCTGCCGCGGATGTGCGCGAGGAGGTAACCTGCGAGCGTGAGCACGAAACGAGTCGAGATCGACTGGACCCATCCTCCGCCCGGCGTCGAATGCTCGTGGACACCACACGCGCTGCACGACGGATTGCTCGAGCGGCTCGAATTCGACGTGCGCGCGCGGACCGTCTCCATGGTGGTGGAGGTCGACTATCTGCGCCGCTTCGCCGGCCTTCCCGACGACGTGCGGTTCGGTATCGAGATCTCCGAGGTCACGGCGATGCGTGCGCAGGAATCACGGAATCACCCGGACCCAATCAGGAACGCGCGGGAGAGCCGCGGAGCGAGAGAGACGCGCGGATCGACGCGTGGCGCGCCCTCCGGCAGAACGTCTCCGTCGACTGGGGCGAGACGGCTCGCACCATCACGGCCGTGGGCCTGGAGTTGAGCACCGGGGCCATGCTGCGCACCGAGAACGCGGCCGCCATCCGACTCGCCGGGTACGTGTATCTGGACGATCCGGGAGCCGCGGCGAAGTGGGTCACGATCGAGGTCGCGGGTGGAGCGATCCGATGGACGCGCTCCGACGGAGCGCCGTGGAGCGCAGAGCTGCTCGAGGAGTTGGCGCAGGGCTACTGGGACGCGTGGCGCGCGACGGGCCCCGCGGCGAGTGAGCCGTGAGACGCCGGCGCGGTCGCGCGGTTCGCGCGAGCGTTCTCCCGAGACGATCAGGTGCGCGGTCAGCCGCTCCGCGACTCACGGGCCGCGCAAGCTGCGCAACCAAGGCTCCCACGGCTCCGTGCTGCCTCGCGCTTGGACCATCGCGTCGATGTAGTAGAGGCCGCGCGCGCCGACGACCGCGATCACGCGGCGGGATGCGAGGAACTGCGCGTGTCGCCCGGTGATGGTCGCCGCGTCGCCCTCGACGGACGACGAGGTCACCTCGATGCCGGACCGGGTCATTGCGTTGGTCATGCCACGCATGAACGTCGGCCACTCCGGGGCGCGTGCTGGAACGAACGCGACGGCGAGGACGAGCTGCACCGGGCGCGCGCGGTCGGCCCAGGACCAGGACGCGCGGACTGGCGTATCGAGCTCGGGCGGCAGCGGCTCTCTCGCCATTCCTTCGGGCCGGCGGATGCGTGCGCCGCCCGGGAGGAGCAGCCATGTCGCACCCTCCGCGTCGAGCTCCTCGCGGGGATCGCGGCGCTCGTCCGCTGAGAGCTCCGTCGCCGTCTGCGCGGCCGCAGTGAAGGCAAGCGAGAGCACGAGCGCGCAGCTCGCCACCGAGAGCCAGGACGGCCTGGTCCGGGGAGCGCGCCCCGCTCGTGCTGGAAGATGGTGAAGCACTGATCGGCCTTCCTCTCGTGTCGTCTCGGATCGTCAGCTGCCGCGTAGGCGCGCGAGGAGCTGGTCGGCGAGGTTGACGGTTTCGTCGTGTTCGACGGCGGCTGCGTCGTCGTGCTGGATCTTCTCGAGGAGGGCCTCGGGCAGGCCCGGTCTCATCGCCATCGTGGAACGCGAACACGACATCGGGCCAGCCGTCACGCTCGAGCGTCCCGATGGGAGCCCCGCTGCCGCTTCACACGCCAGCCGATGCGCAGCAGCGCGGCGAGCACGCGACAGGCTCGCGTCGACGGACAGGAGCTCACGCTGCAAAAATGTCGAGGGCGGTCGCGGGGACCGCCTCGCCGTGCTCGAGCCGGTCGGCGACCGTGCGCAACGCGAGCACCTGCACAGACCGGATTGCTTCGTCGCGCGTGGATCCGTACGCGGCCACGCCCGGAAGTTCGGGCACTTCCGCGAGCCAGCGGCCGTCGTCTTCTCGCTCGACCTCGATCACGAGGCGCATGCTCGAATCGTACGCGCCCGCGCCACACGCGTCGAACCACGCCGCCTGCACCCGACCACGCGCTCGGTCTCCGGTCGTCGAGCGGACGAAGCGTCGAGCGCGCGCGAAGGGCTGCTGACAGCGGCCGACGGTGCGCGTGCGCGCTCGTCGTCGGCCGTCCCCTCGCATCGCACGCGCAGAGGTCGGCGGGCCGAACGCTCGTGGTCGCGCGCGTTCTCGAGGTTGCCGACGAGGAGCACTTCCTCTGCGGCCCGTTGATCTACACGCGGACCGTTCCCGTGCGCGACGAAGCGCGCCTCCTGCTCGGCGTCGCCGACGACCGCGAGGCGCGCGAGCTGCTCGAGGATCGCGTCCGCCGCGCGTCATCGACGAGCGCGCGCGCGCCCGTGCTCCCGGAGGCATCTTCGCCGCGATCATCGTCGGTGTCGAGCTTCCGCGAGGACGCGCGCTCGGGGCGGAAGCTCTATCGCGCAGCCGGGTCGGCCCACGCCCACGAGCTGGCCCGCCAGGTGGGCGTGATCCGACCGCCCACCCGCGCGAGATCTGGCGAGTAGACCTGAGCCGAACCCATGAAGGAAACGCGTGTGATGATGTGACCATCGCGCGAGATCCCGACGACGGACTCGTCCTCCGCGACCGGTCCGAGCGACACGGAGCCCGACGGGCTCCATCGCATCAGCTGCTCGGACGGACGCTCGACTGCCACGACGCTGGCATCCGAATCGATGCGATAGCTGACCGCCCTGATCTCTGGGCGAAGCGTTCGCACGAGGTGGAGGTCGGAAGGATCCAGGGCGTGCAGCTGCGCTACGTGGGCTTCGGACTCTTCCACGTAGACGAAGCCGTCGCCCCCGATCGTCAATCCGCGCAGCGTCGCACCCGCTTCGAAGTCCAGCGTGACCTCCGCGAGGATCTCCCCGTTCCACCGCACCACTCGGACGTCGCCGAGCTCGTCGACCACGGCGAAGATCAAGTCGCTCCCCTCTGGAACCACCTGCCATACCCTGGGTCCCCTGAGGCTCTCCGGGAGCTCGGTCACGAACCATCCAGGAGCTGCAGGATCGAAACGGTGCACGTATCCACGCCAGGCAATGTCGCTCTCCTCGATGAACTCGAAGACATGCCAGACCCCATCGCGGGTCACGTGGATCGTCGGGGAGAAGAGCTCCCCCCGGAGGAGACCGCCCGTCCCCGGAACACGATGGGCGGCGAGGATCGTCGAGCCAGCCATCTCGTACACCCACAGCGAGCTGTCGTGGGAGTGATCGGTCACGAGCGCGAGCAGAGTCCCTCGTGGCGGGCCGAGCGGACCCGCGTCGCGATCCGGGAACGGCGTGAACGCGTCAGCGACGACGGCGTCTGGGGGCGTGAACGCGTCCACGCGATAGTACGCGTCTGGAACTTCCCGGCCGGCGTCGACCGGCGGTACTTCTCGCGTCGAGAAACATCCGCTCATGCAGGCCATCAAGACGAGCGTGACCGCTCTCGAGACTGTGTTCATGCGATGGACAGGCATCTGATTGCGATTGTCGCATGTACGGTGATAGCGTCGCCGGCGCAAACGGAGAATCGATGAAGATCCGAACAGTCTCATTCGTTGCCGCGCTGGCGTTGTTCACGTCCTGCGGCGATCCAGAAGACGCCGGCATGGTCTCGGCAGGGCTCGACGCGGTCTGGCCAGGTATGCCCGCGGACGGTATTGTCCCGTCGATTCCGGGGTTCGGCACACTGCCCGACTCACTGGCAGTCGGACCTGATGGGTCAGCGGCCTACGAGCTACCGCTCGAGGTGGCAGGTGCTTCTCGATTATCGCGCCGCGGCGCAGCAAAGCATTATCCGGCTTCCTGAGAGCGCCGTGACACAGGCAGTTCAATCTCTCCGAATCGAACTGATCGACGCGATCCTCGCGAGTGGCGTGCTTTGATGTCCAGCGGCGCGATCAACGTGAAGCTCACGCCGACTGCAGTGGCGGTCGAACGTGCCGAGCATGGTACCCCCGAGCATTCGATTCGCGCGTTCGGGCAGACCTTCACGCAGGTGCGCTCGTTCTGGAGCGGGTTTGCCGGCTTCTTCGACTGGTTGCACGACTCTGGCGGAAGAGTGTGCGGCGTGCGCTTCTGCATTCTCGACGATGCGTTCCCTGAGGCGTTGCCGCGCTATCCTTCGATCCGGTTCGATGCCAACGCAAATATCGTGGATGTGCATCTGCGCCTATGGCACGGCGAGCTGCACGAGATTTGCGCGCAGGATTTCGGCGATACTCGTTTGTATGCCGACGGCAAGGGCACCTACGTGCTCTCGTTCCCACAAGGAATCCTCGAAGATGAGCAGCTCGACGAGCTCGTCCGTGGCGACGCGCCCCGCTGAGTGCGCCGAGAGAGGACGCGGGTGCCGTTCACGGGTCGGGGAGGCGCGCTCGCGGGCTGTTCATCGCGGGCGCAGCGCTACGGCTGCGGACGCGAGCCGACCGCGCCCGGGCGCGTGGGTCCGGTGGCGGCGACTGGCTGTGCCGGGATAGGCGATGGCCACCTCGTCGACAATGCTCCGGGACAGGGTCAGTTCGCGTTCGACGACGGTCGTCGAACGGATGTTGATGCGCACTCCGCACCAGGTGGCGGCGATTCCGCCGACGTGAGGTGATCGGCAACGCCGCGCTTGGCTGCGCCGTCACCACGTCGAACGAGCTCTGGTGCTGGGGTGGGTGCGTGGAAATCGACCTCGGCGTCCCGCGTTGGCCATCGCCCGTGCGCGTCGCGCCGATCGCCGGCGATGCGCGCCTGACCATGGTTCCTGGAGGCGTCTGCGCGCTCTCCGCGGGAGCACTGGCGTGCTGGGACCATCCGATCGCGCGCAGACCCGGCGAGCAGATGGTGCCGAATCCTGAGAGGTCTGCGTGGTGTGGACTGGGTGCAGATCTGATCCTGACGCACGAGCCACAGGGAATTCCGAGCGAAACCGCGTGTTGATCGCGGCATGACCAAGCCCGCACGGACCCGCTCGCTCGCCCATCGTTCCGTCAACGCCGCCGAAGC
>JALYRN010001077.1 GCA_030855295.1 Myxococcota bacterium
CTGGAAGGCACCGCGAGCGATCCGCGCGACGTCGCCCGCGCGCTCCGCCGCGCCGCAGCGGGCGAGCTCGTCGACGGCTGCTGATGGCTCAGCGACCGAGCGGCTGAGGAGGGCGCAGGCGAGGAGCGGCGCCAGCGCCACCGCTCCTCTGCGCGATCACCCCTTGTCGCCCGCGTACATCGCCTCGATCTCCTTGTCGAAGTTCTTCGCGACGATGTTCCGCTTCACCTTGAGCGTCGGCGTGAGCTCGCCGGTGTCGATGCCGAACGGACGCGAGAGGATCGTGAACTTCTTCACCTGCTCGACGCGCGCGAGCTTCGCGTTCACCTCGTCGATCTGCTGCTGGATCGATGCGCGCAGCGCGGCGCTCTCGTGCGGCGCGCCGCTCTCTCCGTGCTCCTCCATCCACTTCGGCGTCGCCTCGGGATCGAGCGAGATCACCATCGAGAGGAACTTGCGGCGATCGCCGATCACGACGCACTCGCCGACCGCGGGGTGGTTCTTCACGCCGCTCTCGATGTTCTTCGGCGTGATGTTCTTGCCGCCCGCCGTGATGATGATGTCCTTCTTGCGGCCGGTGATGTGGAGGAAGCCCTCCTCGTCGAACTTCCCGAGATCGCCGGAGTGCAGATAGCCCTGCTCGTCGAGCGTCTCCTTGGTCGCCGCCTCGTCCTTGAAGTACCCGAGGAAGACGTTCTTGCCGCGGACGAGGATCTCGTCGTCCTCCGCGATCTTCACCTCGACGCCCGGGAGCGCCGGGCCGACGCTGCCGAACTTCGTGCGCCCCGGCACGTTCAGCGTGGTCGGTCCGCTGTCCTCGCTCTGCCCGTAGACCTCCTGGACGATCAGATCGAGCGACGCGAAGAACTCGACGACCTCCTTCGCGATCGGCGCCGCGCCGGTGACCATCACCGTCGCTTGATCGAGGCCGATCGCCTCCTTGAGCTTCGAGAACACGAGCCGGTTCGCGAGCGCGTACTGCAGCGCGAGCATCCCGGTCGGCTCCTGGCCGCGGTTCTTGAGCGCGCTCACCTGGGTGCCGACGCCGCGCGCCCACTGCGCGATCTTCGCCTTCGCACCGGTGGCGCCCGCGAGCTTGCCGGCGATCGCCGAGTGGAACTTCTCCCAGATGCGCGGCACGCCGAAGAACAGCGTGGGCCGCGCGTCCTTGAGGTTGTCCGCGATCTTCTCGATCGACTCCGCGAAGTACACCGCGCTCCCGCCGGTGATCGGCCCGTGGATCGTCACCATCTGCTCGGCGATGTGCGAGAGCGGCAGGTAGCTGAGCGAGCGCCCGCCCGCCTCGATCTTCGTCAGCTCGCGAAGCACGGTCGCGGTCCACGCGAGGTTCTCGTGGCTGAGCATCACGGCCTTGGGCGGACCGGTCGTGCCCGACGTGTAGATCAGCGTCGCGAGCGCATTCGGCTCGAGCGCGTCGATGCGGTCGTGCACTTCTTTCGTCGCGACCGAGCTCCCGCGCGCCAGGAATTCCTCCCAGCTCATCGCACCCTCGACCTTCGGGCCGCGCATCACGACGACGTGCTTCAGCTCCGGCAGGTTCGCGCGCTCGGCGAAGACCTTGTTCGCCTGATCCGCGTTCTCGACGAGGATCAGCGGCGCCTCGGAGTGGTGCGCGATGTACTGCACCTCGTGCGGCGAGCACGTCGTGTAGATGCCGGCCGGCGCGCCGCCCGCGGCCATCGCCGCCAGATCCATGATCACCCACTCGGGCCGGTTGAACCCGAGGATGCACACGCGCTGTCCGGGCTGGAACCCGAGCGCGATCAGCGCGCGCGCGGCCTGCTCGACCTCTTGGGCGTAGCCCGTCCAGCTCGTGGTCTTCCAGACGCCTCCCTCTTTGACGAGGTAGGCGGGACGCTCGGGGGCTCGCTTCGCTTGCTCGAAGAGCCGCTTCGGGATCGTGTCGACCAAGGGCTGTTCCTCCGGTTCTCGGTTCGTATGGGGACGCGCAGCATAACGGAAAAGAGGCGTTCTCCCACACCAGCCCAGAGCGTCCCATCGATCGGACGTGAGCTGCTGGCGCTGCTCGATCGCGCGATGCATCTTCCGCTCGCTCGACGGTCGCAGTTCGATCGACGGGCCGCCCACGTGCCGCCACGACCTCCCTCGCCGCTTCGTCGGTCGCTCCGTGCGTCGATGCTGGAGGGCGGCGTCTCGGAGACCTGGAACGCGTTCGCGACGGGGGCCGTGCTCACCGCGTGGGCGCTCCACCTCGGCGCCGACGCGAGCACCGTCGCGATCCTGCAGGGGCTCTCGACGGGCGCCCAGATCCTCCACGGGCCCGCGGGGTTCGTCACGGACTGGGTCGGCCGCAAGCGCCTCGCGATCGTGGCGTCGACGGCCGCGCGGCTGGTGTGGGCGCCGATGGCACTGCTCCCCCTTCTCGGCATCCGAGGCAGCGCGGCCGCCGGCCTGCTGATCGTCGTCTCGGCGCTCTCCGCGACGCTGCAGGTGCTCGGTCAGAACGCGTGGGCGGCGTGGATGGCCGACGTGGTGCCCGCGACGATGCGTGGTCGCTTCTTCGGCGCGCGGACGGTGTTCGTCACCGGCGGCGCCGCGCTCGCGTCGCTGGCGTGCGCCCTCGTGCTCGACAGCGATCTGCCGCGCTCGCTCTCGCTGCCGGCGATCGCCGCGCTGCTGTGCGCGACCGGCCTCGTCTCGGC
>JALYRN010001078.1 GCA_030855295.1 Myxococcota bacterium
CGACGATCACGTTCTGGGGTCCGCTCGAGGGCGAGGCGATCATGGAGCAGGCGGCCGCGCTGATCCCGCTCGCGATGTCGCCCGAGCGCGACGAGGCGACCGCCGGCGGCACGACGCGCGTCGCGGGGCCGGTGATGGACGACGTGATGGCGCCGGATCCGGCGCCGCTGGCCGGCACCGTGCCCGAGAGCCCGCCGGAGTACCTGCTGACGCGCGCGATGTCGGCGCCCGCACCGCAGCCGCAGGACGTGGCGCGCCTCGAGTCCGCACACTTCACGTGGATCGGCACCGACCCGCGCGCGGGCACGCCGATCGTGGTGCTCGAGCGCGAGAGCGAGACGACGCCCGGCACGTTCGAGGTCGTGACGCGGCGCAGCGGACGCGCGCTCGGCGACGGGGCGATGCTGCTGACGCACACGCCGGACCCGCTCACGGGCGCAGGCGCGCGCACGCACTACTGGAGCGCGGAGTGGCAGGCGGTGGGCTGGACCGAGGATCGCGCGAGCGCGTTCCCGCTGCAGGGTCGCCTCGGCGCGCCGGCGGGCACCTATCGCTTCCACGTGTACGGGCCCGACACCGAGGCGGGCGCGCCGCGCTACGAGCTGATCAGCGATCCCTTCGAGGTCACGCCCGCGACCCTCGCGGTGACGCTCACGGGCGCGTCGATCGAGGTCTCGGTGCACGCGCCGAGCGGGTTCCGGCTGCTCGACGCGGAGACCGGCGCGACGCGTCCGGTGCCGCTGCGAAGCGCGACGGTCGACGTCGCGTTCGACGGTGGCGCGCCCGCGAGCGTGACGCTCGACGCGAGCGGCCGCGGCACGGTGAGCGCGCCCGCGACGTGGTCGACGATGACGGTCACCGACGCCGTCGGAAACGTCGGCACGACGACCCGCTGAGCTCGACAGGAGTGCTCGCCCCGAGGGCGCGCACGGGAGCGCGCGCTTCGCGCGCGGACGGAAGCGCCCGGAGCGGGCGAGCCGATTTCAGACCGCCGCCAAGGCCCGTCGTCGCGCTTGACACGATGCGTCACGACGGGCACATCCACGGGCCCTCACGAGGACGCCGATGACGAAGCGCGAACGCATCCTGCTGCTCGAGAACGTCCACCCGGACGCGAAGGCGAACCTCGAGGCCGCGGGGTTCGCGGTCGAGCTCCTGAAGTCGGCGCTGCCCGAGGACGAGCTCTGCGAGCGGGTGAAGGGTGCGATCGCGATCGGCATCCGCAGCAAGACGCAGGTGACCGAGCGCGTGCTCGCGAGCGCCGACTCGCTGCGCGCGATCGGCGCGTTCTGCATCGGCACCAATCAGATCGCGCTCGACGAGGCGAACAAGCGCGGCGTGCCCGTGTTCAACGCGCCGTTCTCCAACACGCGCAGCGTCGCCGAGATGATGATCTGCGAGATCGTCCTGCTCGCGCGTCGCTTCGGCGACCGCAACAACGAGATGCACCGCGGCGTGTGGACCAAGTCCGCCGAGGGGTCGCGCGAGATCCGCGGGAAGACGCTCGGCATCGTCGGATACGGGCACATCGGACGTCAGGTCGGCGTGCTCGCCGAGTCGTTCGGCATGAACGTCGTCTTCCACGACGTCGCGGGACGCCTGCCGATGGGCAACAACAAGTCGGCGCACAGCCTCGACGAGCTGCTCGAGCGCGCGGACTTCGTGACGCTGCACGTCCCCGAGACGCCGCAGACCCGCGACCTGATCGGCGCCGGCGAGCTCGCGCGCATGAAGAAGGGCGCGTACCTGATCAACGCGAGCCGCGGCACGGTGGTGGTGATCCCGGCGCTCGCGGAGGCGGTCCGCAGCGGCCACCTGGGCGGGGCGGCGATCGACGTGTTCCCGGTCGAGCCCGCCGGCAACGACGCGAAGTTCGAGAGCGAGCTGCAGGGGCTGCCGAACGTCGTCCTCACGCCGCACATCGGCGGCTCGACCGCGGAGGCGCAGGTCGCGATCGGGCACGAGGTCTCGGGCACGCTGATCAAGTTCCTGCAGCTGGGCACGACGGTCGGCGCGGTGAATTTCCCGCAGGCCGATCTCGGGCGGCGCGACGGCGTGCATCGCTTCACGCACGTGCACCGCAACGTGCCCGGCGTGCTGCGCGACGTGAACCGCATCGTCTCGGAGGCGGAGGCCAACGTCGTCGGGCAGGTGCTCGCGACCGACGCGCAGATCGGCTACCTCGTGATGGACGTCGCCGAGGATCGCTCGCGGCGCGTGGGCGAAGAGCTCTGCTCGCGCATGCTCGAGCTGCCGACGACGATCTCCGCGCGCCTGCTCTATTGAGCTGAGTTCTCGGAGGGGCTGATGCAGCCCCTCCCCCCGCCCGGCAAAGCCGGATCGGGGCCCCCACCCGACTCCGCTCGCTGCGCTCGCGCTGCGCGGGGTCCCCTACGCCCCTTGCGTTCCTCTGGGCGGCGGCCGGCGGGCTCAACGCGAGAGCGTCAGCTCGAGGCGGGGGCGGGCGCGGGGATCGACGTGGCGCGGGGTCGCGAGCTCGATCGGCTCGGTCGCGCGGATCGCAACGCCGAGCGGAGCCTCCGCGGTCGCGAGCGCAGCGGTCACGTCGAGGACGATCGGTCGCGCTCCGCCCGGCAGGATCCGCACGCGCGCGAGCTCCGCTCCGTCGCTCGCTCGGCTCGCGACGACGATGGTCTCGCGCGCACGGCGGCTCGCGGGATCGA
>JALYRN010001079.1 GCA_030855295.1 Myxococcota bacterium
CGGCTCGCCCTGCCGCCGGTGCGCGAGGAGCGCGCCGCCGTTCGCAGCGAAGAGCTCGGCGTGCGGCGGCGCGGCGCGGCGCTGCGAGGCGTGCAGATCGAAGCCCTGCGACCAGAGCTCGCGCCCGGCGACGTCGACCACCGCGATGAGCCCGATCCGGTTCTCGGCGAAGGTGGTGTCGGCGAAGTTGGTCTCGACGTACGAGCCCGGCTCGCCCCCGGCGAACGCGTGCGTCTCGTCCCAGACCGCATAGTCGCGCGCCATCGCCCCGAGCGCGGTGATCTGCTCGCCCAGCGCGTTGCGCGCCCGATCGAGATCGCGCTGGCCGAGCTCGCGCTCGATCTCCTCGAAGCGCGCGAGCACGACCGCGCGCAGCGGCAGACAGAGCCCGAGGACGAGCGCCAGGGTCGCCACGATCACGATCGCGAGCGTCTTGGCGCGAAGCGACGCGATCCGCGAGCCAGAGGACATCGGCGCCGCGAGCGTACACGGGTTTCGGGGCGGCCGGCGCGCGCCCCGCTCGCTGCCGTCGTAGGCTCGGAACGCGGCTTTCCGCCGCGCTCCCCCATGCCGCGACGTACGACGAGGCGTACGACGCCGCGCTCGTGCGCGACCTCGGCATCGTGCGCAACGTGCAGGTGATCGTGTGGCTCGCGGTGTTCGCCGAGCGACAGCCCGAGCTGCTGCCGCGCATGCGGGCGCGCCTCGCGCGCTGCGCCGAGTGACGCGCTGTCGTGCTCGTGCGAGCGGCGCGGACGGAATGTCGTCGTCGGGCCGCGCACGGCGCTTCTGAAAAGGAAAACGCGCTGGCACGCGCGCTGCGAAGGGGCCGCGCATGCAACGCACTCTGCTCCTCTCGCTCGTGTCTCTCTCGCTCGCATCGGTACCGACCTCGGTGCGCGCCGACGCGCTCCTCTCCGATCCCGCGTCCGCGCCGGAGCCCGCGCTCCCGCCGCCGTCCGCGCCCTCGGCGGAGCTCTCGATCGGCGTGTCGCCCATGCTCGGGCTCGGAGGCCTCGGCGGTCTCGCGAACGGCGTCGGCCTCGCGCTCGTGCCGAGCATCGACGTCGCTCTGATGCTCGATCCGCGCGTCGCCCTCGTGCTCGGCGGACAGTTCTCCGCGCAGAGCGCAGAGACCTTCGGCTCGGGCGTCGGCGTCTGGGTCCCGCTCCTGCTGCAGGTCTACCTCGACGAGCCGCGCGTCGGCGCGATCGTCCCGACGATCCGCGTCGGGATCGTCGCGCAGTACTTCGGGTCCGAGGGCTTCCAGGCCTACGGCGGCGGCGCGCGCCTGAGCGGCGGCGTCACGTGGATCGCGGATCGCTGGCTCGCGCTGCGCCTCGAGGTCGGCGGCGGCGTCGACGCGATGTACGGCGAGGTCGATCGCTGGGTGCAGGTGAGCGGCTCGCTCGATGCGCGCGGCTCCGTCGTGATCCGACTGTGATCGCTCCAGCTCGAGCAGCGCCCTCCGGGGCGAGCACTCCTGCTGGGGTCACTCTCCTTCCGGGGTGCCCCGGCAGCGGCTCGCCGCGGGGCGCGTGCACTGCGGCGTGAACGCGTCGCCGGCGCGCCGCGCGTCGAGGAAGTCGAGCACCTCGGGGATCGCCCAGAGCGTCGCGGGCACGTGGCCGGCGCCGGCGCACTCGAGGTACTCGAGCCGCACCCCCGCGGCGCACAGCGTGTCGTAGGCGGCGCGTTCGATCGGCGGGTGGATCAGCGTGTCGTCCTCGCCGACGACGAAGAGGATTCCGTGGCTCGGCTCGCTCGGATCGATGCGCGGGATCGAGGTCTCGGTGAGCGACGACTCGCGGAGCCAGCACCCGATCGGCTCGATCGCCGCGACCCCGTCGCGCGCGACGGCTTCGAGGAACGTCGACGTGTAGAGCGCGTCGAGCGAGGTCGGCTCGATCGCGTCCCCGGGCGAGCACGAGGCGGCGAGCGCCGCCGGCACGTCGACGTCGAGCGGCGCGACGAAGATCTCCGCGAGGCGATCGTTCGCGCCGTACCACGGCGCCTGCGTCGCGATCATCGCGGCGAAGTTCGCGGTCGCGGGCACGAGCGCGCCGAGCGCGCGCTCGGCCTGCCCGACCACGTCGGCCGTCGGCACCGTCGCCACCCCGCCCATCACCGCGAGCTCCCGCGCGTAGTACGGCGCGAGCCGGTCGACCCAGAGCGTCGCGTGGCCACCCTGCGATCCACCGAAGACGGCGACGCGCGTCGAGGCGCAGAGAGCACCGCGATCCGACGCCACGGTGCGTGCCGCCGCGCGCACGGCATCGAGCGACGCGATCGCGGTCGCCTCTGCGACGAGGTAGGGGTGCAGCGCGCCGTAGGGCGCGCCGGCGCTCTCGAGCCCCAGGTAGTCGGGCGCCACCGCGATCCAGCCGTAGCTCGCGAACACCGCGGCCAGCGCCTGCGCGCTCGAGTCCGCGGTCGGCCCGCAGCTCGCGCGGAACCCGGACGTGCCGTGCAGCACGAGCACGATCGGCAGCTCCTCGCGCGTCTCGAGATCGGTCGGATACGCCAGCACCGCCGTCGACTGCACGAGCGCGCCCCGATCCTGCGTCACGTATGCGATCACCTCGGTGCTCACCGCGTGCTCGGGATCGCGCGGCAGCACGACACCGGCGGCGGACGCGAGCCCGCGGAGGAGGGCCGGCGTGTACCGAGCGCCGTCCTCGCG
>JALYRN010000227.1 GCA_030855295.1 Myxococcota bacterium
GGGTACGGCCTCTGCCGCGACCGGCGCATCGCGCTGCGCGGGCGCGCCCTCCTGTGCGAGCGCGGTGCTCGACCACGCGAGCATCGCCAGTGCGACGACGAGACGCTTCATCGCTTCTCCTCGTCGGTGGCAGCGGGCGCCTCGTCGGCGGCGGTGTCCACCGGCGATCGCAACTCGGTCTCGTGCTCGGTCTCGGCCTCGGTCTCGGTCTCGGCCGCATCTTGCTCGGCGCGCGTCTCGGCGATCGCGCGACGCACGGCGTCGACGAAGAACTGCTTCGCTGCCTCGGGCCAGTCGGCCGGCGGCTCCGGCGGCGTGGTGATCTCGCCGGCGCGGATCGCCGCGAGGATCTCGTCGAGCAAGGTCGGCTCGTCGGCCGACGGTGCTGCGCGGTCGACGGACACCCGCTCGATCGACACCCGCTCGATCGACGGAGCGCCGGGCGCGTCCTTCCTCTTGCTGCTGCGCTTCTTCGACCTGCCGGGCGCGGCGTCGGCGCCCGAGAGCCGCTGCGCGATCAGGAGCTCGGCCTCCTCGTAGAGCGGCTTCACGTCGCGATCGAGCTGCACCAGCACCTGCTTGGCGCGCGCGCGATAGGCCGCGTCGAGCCGCTCGAAGTCGGCCTCGCCGATCTTGCCCACCGCATGCTCGTACTCGAGATCCTTGATCGCGCGCAGCAGCGAGTTCTTCTCGTCGACGAGCGCCGCGTGATCCGGGAGATCGCGGCTCGTCGCGATGACGACGCGAGGGCCACCGCCGAGCGCGGCGCGCAGGCTGCTCCAGATCGCGGCGAGCGCCGCGAGCAGCGCGACCGACGAGAGCGCGAAGAAGACCGCAGGAAACGAGATCACGTTCAGGGCTCCTCGAAGCGCCGCAGCTCGTCCTCGAGCTTGTCGTCGTACTCGGGCGTGCTCGCGGTCTTGCTCGACGGGGTGGTCGCCGGGCCGCGGCCGCGACGCTGCCATCGCCGTCCGATCAAGAAGATCCCCGCGAGCCCCGCGAGTAGGCCGGCGATCGGCACCGCCCAGAGCGCGCGGTCGAGCCCGCGATCGCCGGGGATCGCGATCGACTGCGGCCCGAAGCGCTCGCGATAGCGCGTCTGGATCTCGACGGTGGTCGCGCCGGCCGCGATCTGGTCGCGCATCTCGGCGCGCATGTTCTCCGCCCAAGAACAGGCGCACGTGGAGAGCGGCAGGCGCTGGCATCCGCCGCACTCGCAGAGCAGTCGCTCGAAGATCTGTCGCTCGTGGGGATCGTGGATCTCGACGGTGCCGGCGTGCAGCGAGCTCGAGCTGTCGGCCTGTGCGTGGGCGTGACCGGGCGCGAGCAGCGCCGAGCCGGCGCTCGCCGCCAACAGCATCGCCGCCGCCGCCGCCGCGGTGTTGGCGCGCGCGCGCGCGGGCCGCGCGACCGGCTCGCCGAGCAGCTCGCGGATCGACGGGAACGCCGCGATGAACGCGCCGAGCAGCACGATCGCGCCGCCGAACCAGATCCAGAACACCAGCGGGCGCACGATCACGCGGAACGTCGCGCGCGCGGTCTCGCGATCGATCGTGCTCAGGATCGCGTACGTGTCGCTCAGCGGCGTGGTCCGGATCGCGACCTCGGTCGTCGGCATGTCCGGGTGGGTGCGGTAGACGAACTTCGCGGGCGTCATGGTCGCGAGCTCGCGGCCGTCTTCGATCAGCGTGATCTCCGCGAAGGTCATGCGCTTGTTGAGGTCGACCTCTTCGCGCCAGCCCTCGTAGCGAACGGTGTAGCCCCCGACCTCCATCGTCTGGCCGGGGCGGAGCGCGGCCTCGCGCTCGATGTCGTACGCGGCGCCGGTGAAGCCCAGATAGATCAGCACGACGCCGACGTGCACCGTGTAGCCGCCGTAGCGGCGGCGCGCCTTCGCGACGAGGTTGAAGAGCGCGACCGGCACGCTCTCCTTCGAGTTGCGCCGGCGCATCGCGACGCCGCGCGCGAACTCCTGCACCACCGCGGTGGCGACGAACGCACAGAGCGTCGTGCTCACGACCGGCCCGACCGCGTAGATCCACGCGAGCACGCGCCCGGTGACGGTCTCGTAGATCTCCGCGCTCTGCACCACCGGCGCGAACCCGAGCCGGGTGCCGACGGCGAGGTGGATGCCCATCACCACGAGCCCGGACACCGCCGGAATCCTAAATGCTTGCGCGAGGTTGCGCCCCGTCGCCTTGCGCCACGCGATCAGCGGTCCGATGCCCATCAGGAAGAGCAGCATCAGGCCGAGCGGGACCATCCAGCGGTTGTAGAAGCCGGGCCCGACCGTGACCGTCTCGTTGCGGAGCGCCTCGCTGATCAGCGGGAACGTCGTCGCGATCAGGATGAACACCAGCATCCCGACGAGGATCCAGTTGTTCAGCAGGAACGCGAACTCGCGAGAGAGCAGCGACTCGATGGTCCCGCCGGTGCGGCCCGTGACCTTCGGGGCTGCCATCGCGACGCGCACCCGCTCGACCACGTACGCGTATCCGAGCACGACCGGCGGCAGCGCGACCACGCACGCGCCCAGCGCCCAGTAGCTCGAGAACCAGCCGACGAGCAGCCCGAGGACGGCACCGAGCGAGGTGCCGACCAGGAAATCGTCGCGCGTCATCAGGCGCTGTCGGAGGTCGGGCAGACGCCACGAGATCGCCGTCAGGATGAACAGCAGCAGCGCCGCCATGTACCAGACGAAGTAGATGCCGATGTCGCTGCGCGCGAAGCTGTGCACGCTCGCGATCAGGCCCGAGCGCGTCAGGAACGTCCCGAAGATGGTCATGAAGAACGCGCCGCAGATCAGCGACACGTTCCACACCTTCATCATGCCGCGGCGCTCCTGGATCATCACCGAGTGCATGTACGCGGTGCCCAGCAGCCACGGCAGGAACGCCGCGTTCTCGACGGGATCCCAGGCCCAGTAGCCACCCCACCCGAGCTCCTCGTAGCTCCAGAACATGCCGAGCATGTTGCCGAGCGAGAGGAACGCGAACGCGAGGATCACCCAGCGCCGCGCCATCAGGATCCACTCGTCGCCGAGGCGACCGGTCATCAGCGCCGCGACGCAGATCGCGAACGGCACCGCCCACCCGACCAGGCCCATGTAGAGAGCCGGCGGATGGATCGCCATCCAGTAGTTCTGCAGCAGCGGGTTGAGCCCCTCGCCGTCCGCCGGCGCCGCGCCGAACGTCGTCGCGAACGGGTTCGCGGCGAACAGCATCAGGATCGCGAAGAACGCGAAGATGCTCGCGAGCGTCGCGTACACCCAGGGCTGGAGCTCGAGGTAGCGCCGCTTCACCCACAGCGTGAACGCGAGCGAGTAGCCACCGAGCAGGAACGACCACCAGAGCAGCGAGCCGTCCTGCCCGCCCCAGAGCGCGGTCCACAGATAGCCGGCCGACATCGAGCGGTCGCTGTAGCGAGCGACGTAGCGGATGCGGAAGTCGTGCGCCTGGAAGGCGTAGGCCAGCAGGAACACGGCGCTGGCGATCAGCGCGATCGTCGCGAGCATGCCCCACCGGGCGGCGGGCACGAGCTGAGGGCGTCCTCTCGCCGCCACGATCGAGACCGCGAACGTATAGGCGGACGCGATCAGGACCGCGCATATCAGCACGTTCCCGAGGAGAGGTACGTCGATGACGGGCATGCGGGCCCCGAGCCTAGAGCCCAGCGGGCTCGCGGGCAATCAGTCCGGGCCCGGCGCTCCGGCCAGGATCCATGCGCGGAACGTCGCGATTTCCGAGGCGGCGAGGCCCGTCGTCGAGCCCTGGGGCATCAACACGCCGAACGAGAGCTCGCCGGACGCGGTCAGCGGGCACTCGGAGCGCGGATAGCGACCGGTGCCGGGGTCGCGCGTGATCCCGGGGTCCCAGCTCGGGTCCGGCGTGAAGTCGATGACGCCCCCGGTGTGCGGGCCCGTGAGCTTGACCATGAGCCAGCTCTCGTCGGGATCGCCGGGCTCGACGAGATCCATCGCCGAGTACTGGCACGCCGGCTGGTCGACCATGAGCTCGGTGTAGGGCGTGCCGGCCATGCGCGCGGCGACGAAATTCAGCTGCGCGGCGCCGGCCCCGCCGCCCCCGTGGCAGGTGGCGAACGAGCACGCGCGCTCGATGAGCGTCGCGACCGCGGCGTAGTCGGCGGCCGGCGGCGGACCCGCGTCGGGCGGACCGGCGTCCTCGGGCAGGACGGGATCGGGCCCGCCGCAAGCGGACAGGATCACCGCCGCGAGCGCGAGACCAGCGAGCGAGAGAGTCGAGCGCATCGGGCGCGCATCGTAGCGAAATTCGCGGCGGTGCGAGATCGCAGATCGCGGCGTCGTCGAGCGCGCACAATTGCGAAGAGCCCGACCGGCGCGCCGATCGGGCTCTTCCTCTCCTCGTGGCGAGGCGCTGGCGAGCTCGCGCTCGCTCGCGTCAGTTCGTCTCTTCGAACTCCGCGTCGATCACGTCGCCTTCCTTCTTCTTCCCGCGCGGACGCTCGCCGCCCTCGGGCTCGCCGCCGCCGCCCTCGCCGCCGTCGGGCGGAGCACCCGCGCCGGCCGCGCCGTACGCCGCCTGCGCGATGTCGGCCATCGCCTTCTCGAGCTCCTCGGTGCCGCTCTTGATCGCGTCGGCGTCTTCCTTCTCGACCGCGGAGCGGAGCGACTTCACCTTCGACTCGATGTCCGCGACCTTGTCGGCGGGGACTTTGTCCTTCAGGTCGGCGAGCGCGCGCTCCACCGAGTAGCAGAGCTGGTCCGCCTTGTTGCGCGCCTCGATCTGCTCGCGGCGCTTCTGGTCCTCGCCCTCGTGCTCCTTCGCGTCCGCGACCATCTTCTGGATCTCGGCGTCGCTCAGGCCGCTGTTCGAGGTGATCGTGATCCGCTGATCCTTGCCGGTGGCCTGATCCTTCGCGGCGACGCTGAGGATGCCGTTCGCGTCGATGTCGAACGTGACCTCGACCTTCGGCACGCCGCGCGGCGCCGGGAGGATCCCCTCGAGGTGGAAGCGGCCGAGCGTGCGGTTGTAGCGAGCCTCGGCGCGCTCGCCCTGGAGCACGTGGATCTCGACCTTGCTCTGGCTGTCCTCGGCGGTGGAGAAGATCTCCGACTTGCGCGTCGGGATCGTCGTGTTGCGCGGGATCAGCACGGTCATCACGCCGCCGAGCGTCTCGACGCCGAGGGACAGCGGCGTGACGTCGAGCAGGACCATGTCCTTGACGTCGCCGCTGAGCACGCCGGCCTGGACCGCCGCGCCGATCGCGACGACCTCGTCGGGGTTCACGCCCTTGTGCGGCTCCTTGCCGAAGAACTTCTTCACGCGCTCCTGGACGACCGGGATGCGCGTCGAGCCGCCGACCAGCACGACCTCGTCGATGTCGCCGGCGCTCTTGCCGGCGTCGCTCATCGCCTTCTTGCTCGCCTCGAACGTGCGCTCGATCAGATCGTCGATCATCGACTCGAGCTTCGCGCGCGTGAGCTTGATGTTCAGGTGCTTCGGCCCGGTCGCGTCGGCCGTGAGGAAGGGGAGATTGATCGTCGTCTCGAGCTTGCTCGAGAGCTCGATCTTCGCCTTCTCGGCGCCGTCCTTCAGGCGCTGCAGGACCATCTTGTCCTTCGCGACGTCGATGCCGGTGTCCTTCTTGAACTCGGCGATCAGGTAGTCGATCACGCGGTTGTCGACGTCGTCGCCGCCGAGGTGGGTGTCGCCGTTCGTGCTGATGACCTGCACGACGTTGTCGCCGACCTCGAGGATCGAGATGTCGAACGTGCCGCCGCCGAAGTCGTAGACCGCGATGACCTCGTCGGTCTTCTTGTCGAGGCCGTACGCGAGCGCCGCCGCGGTGGGCTCGTTGACGATGCGCTTGACGTCGAGGCCCGCGATCTTGCCGGCGTCCTTGGTGGCCTGACGCTGGCTGTCGTTGAAGTACGCGGGGACCGTGATCACGGCCTCGGTGACGGCCTCGCCGAGGTAGTTCTCCGCCGCCTTCTTGAGCTTGCGGAGCACGTTCGCGCTCACCTCGGGCGGCGAGATCTCCTTGTCGCCCAGCTTGAACGCGACGTCGCCGTTGGACCGGCGCACCACGTGGTACGGCACGCGCTTGGTCTCTTCCTGGATCTCGTCGTAGCGGCGACCCATGAAGCGCTTGGCCGAGTAGACGGTGCCTTCCGGGTTCGTGATCGATTGCCGCTTGGCGATCTGTCCGACCAGGACCTCGCCCTGGTCGTCCCACGCGACCACCGACGGCGTGATGCGGTCGCCTTCCTCGTTGACGATGACCTTGGGCTCCTTGCCCTCCATGATCGCCACGACGGAGTTGGTCGTGCCCAGATCGATACCGATGATCCTGCCCATGTTCGTCTCGCTCCAGCGTCGTCCGCCACTTAGCTCCCGCGGCGTCGACCGCCCGCGGAAACGGAATCGGCGCGAAGCTAACCACACGACAGGGGCGGTCAACCCCGCGTGGACCTCGTCTCAAGCCGGCGCGCGGCCGATCGCGCCGCTCGCGATTCCGTCGCGCAGGCGGCTCATCTCCACCGTCTCGGCGAGCACGATCATCGTGCAGCCCGGCTCGATGCGCTGCTCCGGCGGAGGGTTGTACTCGTAGCGACCGTCGGGGTAGCGCAGGGCGATCACGAGGACCTTGGTCTTGCGCCGGATCTCGGTCTCGTTGAGCTGACAGCCGACGATCGACGACTGCTCGGGGATCGTGACCTCCTCGATGCGCAGGTTCTTCTTCGGATCGCGCAGCATCAGATCGAGGAACTCGACGACCTTCGGGCGGATCGCCTCGGACGCCAGGCGCATGCCGCCGATCTGCGTCGGCGAGACGACCGCCTTGGCGCCGGCGCGCAGGAGCTTGGCGCGCGCAGAGACCTCGACCGCCTTCGCGACGATGCGCAGCTTCGGGTTCAGGGCGGACGCCGTGACGACCACGAAGAGGTTGTCCTTGTCCTCGTGCAGCGCGGCGATGACGCCGATCGCGCGCTCGATCCCCGCCTGCTTCAGGGTCTCGTCGTCGCTCGCGTCGCCGACGATGAAGAGGAACTTGTCCGGGCCGAAGCGCTCCGCGAGCTCGAGCAGGCGCGCCTCGTTGGTGTCGACGACGCAGAACGCCATGTGCGAGCTGAGGAATTCCTCGACGACGTGGATCCCGGTCGTGCCCCCGCCGCAGACGATGTAGTGGCCCGAGAGCTGGTTCAGCTTCGATTGCATGCGGTTCCTGCGCAGCGCGCCCTGCAGGTCGCCCTCGACGATGAAGGCGGTGAGCGTGGAGATGAAGTAGAGCAGCGTGCCCGAGCCCAGGACGATCAGCCCGACCGTCCATGCTCGGCCGTAGTCGGTGCTGTCGAGGCCGGGCAGCGTCTCGCCGAAGCCGACGGTCGAGAGCGTGATGATCGTGAAGTAGACGCAGTCGCCCCAGGTCCAGTGCTCGTGCCCGATCGCGTGGAACCCGAGCGCGCCGACGATCACGACGATCGCCAGCCACATGGCGGCGTAGACGAGTCGATTGCGGAGTATGGAGGTCTGCAGGCCGCGCTTCACTCGCGCGGGATGATGCCGCTTGACCTCGATCGCGGGAAGGGGGATGAGGCGCCGACGTGTCCGGCAACGGCGAGGGCAGCGAGCAGGAGGCCGCGCGCGCGGGTCGTGGCGTCCTCTGGACGATGACGGCGAAGGCCGTCTTCATCGGCACCGGCTTCGGCGTGCAGGTCGCGCTGCCGCAGATCTTCGACGATCCGGAGCAGTGGGGGCGCTACTCGACGGTCGCGACGATCACCGCGATCGTGACGAACACGCTCGTCGCGTCGATGATCCAGACGGTCAGCAAGCGGACGAGCGAGGACGAGGCGTCCGCGGATCGCACGCACCGCGAGGGCCTGTGGATCGGGATGCTGCTCGCGTTCCTGCTCGGGGGCGGGTTCGCGGCCGCGTCCCCGCTGCTCGCCACCCACTGGCAGCGCGACGCGACGCTCGCGCCGCTGCTGGCGACCGCGGCCGTGGTGATCGTGAGCTATTCGCTCTACTCCGCGCTGATCGGATCGATCAACGGGCGCCGACAGTTCTCGAAGCAGGCGAGCTTCGACATGGGATTCGCGCTGCTGCGCGGCGGCGCGATCGTGATCGGCGCGCTCTCGTTCGCGGCGGCCGGGGCGATCGCGGGGTTCGCTGCGGCGTCGGTGATCGTGCTCGTGATCGCGCTGTGGGTGGTCGGCACGGGGCGAGGCTCCGCGGGGAGGACGGACTGGCGCGCGTGGGCGGCGTTCCTGATCCCGATCGCGGTGTACCAGGCGAGCATCAACGGCGTGCTCCAGCTGGATCAGCCGCTGCTGCGGGCGAACCTGGCCGACCTCGCGCCGGAGTCGGGGTACTCGGCGCGCGAGGCGACCGCGGTTGCGTCGTCGCTTGCCGGGTTCTATCGCGCCGCGCAGACGTTCGCGTTCGTTCCGTACCAATTGATCCTGGCGGTGACGTTCGTCGTGTTCCCGACGATCGCGCGCTCGACGAGCAGCGGAGACGCGGAGGCGACGCGGACCGCGATCCGCGGCGCGATGAGGTTCTCGCTGATCGTGCTGCTCGCGATGGCAGCGCCGATCGCGGGGGCGTCCGACGGCGTGATGCGCGTCGCGTATCGCGAGACCTACCTCGCGGGGGCGCCGGCGCTGGCGATCCTCGCGCCCGGTCTGGTGCCCTTCTCGCTCTTCGCGATCGGCGCGTCGATCCTCGCGGGCGCGGGCCGGGCGCGGACGACCGCCGCGATCGCCTTCGGCGCGCTGGTGATCGTCGTCGCGGCGAACACGATCGCGGTGCGCACGGTCGGCGTGGGGCCGGACGCGCTGATCGCGGC
>JALYRN010000228.1 GCA_030855295.1 Myxococcota bacterium
GCATGGGACGAAGCGCGGTGCAACGAGGCGCGCGCGCCGACTCGCCGGCCGATCTGCACCGATGCGACGCGAGGAGCTTCGAGCTGCCCGAGGGTGGCTCGCCGGCGGCGTTCCGCTGTTGTGACGGCGAAGCCGCCGAGCTCGCATACCCGGCGATCGAGATGTCGCGCGACTTCCGCGACCTCGCGGTCAGCGCCGCCGAGGTCCGCGCCGAGCTGCGGGCGATCCCCGAGCTCGCCGCATACGCGGAGACGTTCGAGCCGTACGGCGAGGCCGACGGCGATCGCGCGCTCGCGTGCGCGGGCGTCGATCGGCGCGCGCTCGCGGGCTGGGAGCTCGCCACCGGTGCGTTCGCGTGGTCGCCCTCCGCCGGCGAAGACGCCTGGGTGCTCTCCGGCCGCAGCGGCGGGGTGACGCTCGTCGCAGTGCTCTATCCGCTCGGAGGTGGGCGTTTCGCGCACGGCGCGAGCTTCGTGCTCGAGGGCGAAGAGCTCCCGATCGCGATCGCGCGGACGCCTCCGTCGCGCGCCGAGCTGCAGTGGAGCGCGTGCTGGGGAAGGCCCGCCGAGGGCGGCGTGATCCGCTGGGGCGACGACTCGGTGATCCGCATCCTGCAGCGCTGAGATATGCAGCGGTGACGCGCGCCGCGGTGAGAAAGCGCCGCGGTCCGCGCGAAGGGCTCTGTTAGCCTCGGGCGACGTGCGCCTGCTTCGAATTCGCCACGGCGGTCTGGACTACTGGGCGCGCTTGCTCGACGAGGCGACCGCGCGCCTGTGGACGGCTGCGCCGTGGCAGGGCGGGAGCGAGACCGATCGCCTGGTGCCGATCAAGCCCGGCTCGCTGCTGCCGCCGGCGATGCCGAGCAAGATCGTGTGCGTCGGGCGGAACTACGCGGCGCACGCCAAGGAGCTCGGCCACGAGGTGCCGCCCGAGCCGCTCCTCTTCCTCAAGCCGCCGAGCGCGCTGATCGGGCAGGACGGCATCGTGCTGCTGCCGCGCGCGTCGGAGCGGGTCGAGCACGAAGGCGAGCTCGCGGTCGTGATCGGCCGCGCGATCCGGCGCGTCGACGCCGCCGGAGCGGCCGACGCGATCGCCGGCGTCACCTGCGCGAACGACGTCACCGCACGCGATCTCCAGCGCAAGGACGTGCAGTTCACGCGAGGCAAGGGCTTCGATACCTTCTGTCCGCTCGGCCCCTGGCTCGAGACCGAGCCCGGCGACCTGAGCGCGCTCGAGCTCCGCACGCGCGTCAACGGAGATACCCGCCAGCAGGGCCGCGTCGCCGACATGATCTGGCCGGTCGCCGAGCTGCTCGCGTACGTGTCACACGTGATGACACTCCTCCCCGGCGACCTCGTGCTGACGGGCACGCCCGCCGGTGTCGGTCCGCTCGCGCCCGGGGATCGCGTCGAGGTCGAGATCTCCGGGGTGGGCACGCTCGTCCACGGAGTCGCGGCCGACGCCGCGTGAGTTTCCTGACGCTGGCCGCGCGCGCACGCTCGATCTCCTTGCGTTCACGCACGGCTCCTCCGAGAACACCGCTCGTTATCGCGTGCCCTGGGTGGCACGCGGCTTGTTGACGGTCTCGCGACCCCGGAGCCCAACTGATGCGACGTCGCTCGACTTCACTCGCTTCCACCCTGCTCCTGACCGTGCTCTCCGGTGCTGCCTCGAGCGGCTGCTACCTCGCGCACGAGCACGACCCGCTCCTGCTGCCGGACGGCGCGCGTCTGGACGGCGGCGTGCGCGTCGACGGCGGACCTCAGCCCGACGGCAGCACGTGCGCCGACGGGTGGTGCTTCGACGGAGGCATCGACCCCGACGGCGGCCACGATCACGACGGCGGGACCGACGCCGGCATGGCGGACGCGCGGATCCCGGGCCGCGACGCCGAGCCGCCGGTCGGCCCCCCGCCGAATCCCGCCACCTGCCGCATCGAGCCGACGATCCATGCGTTCGACGGCGCCGCGCTGGAGCGGCGCTGGCCCGAGCGGGGCGGTGCGATGTCGGATCCAGCGAGCGTCCACGTGTGCGCGACGCCGACCGTCATCGATCTCACGCCGCGCGCGGGAGAGGAGCTGCGGCCCTCGGTCGTGTTCGTGTCGTACGACTCGCTGGGCGACTCCGAGCACGGCACGCTTCGCATCTGGGATCCGCGCTCCGAGACGACGATCAGCTATCCGTCGATGACCGGCCCGATGGGCCCCTTCGGACCGCTCGAGCCCTCGACGAACCTCGCCGCCGGTGATCTCGATGGCGACGGCGACAACGAGATCGTCGGGGTGGGCGTCCACTCCGGCACGTACGCGTTCCACCACGACGGCACGCTGATGTGGGAGTCCGCGTATCCCACGGCCGTCGAGCGAGGCACCCGCTGGGCTCGCACGATCGGCGGCGCGGTGTCGCTCGCGGATCTCGAGGGCGACGGGACGGTCGAGGTGATCGTCGGTCGCACCGTGCTCGAGGGCCGCAGCGGGGCGCATCGCTGGACCGGGAGCAACGTCGACACCACTCGCGGAGCGAACGGCAGCCTCGGCCCGATCTCGTGCGTCGCCGACCTCGACGGCGACGGCATCCAGGAGATCATCGCGGGGCGGACCGCGATGCGCGCCGACACCGGCGCGAGGATGTGGGCGAACGAGCTGGCCGGCGACGGCCTGTGCGCGGTCGCGGACGTGATCGCGAGCAACCCCGGGCCCGAGGTGGTGCTCGCGTCGATCGGCTACCTCCACGTCTTCGACAACCTCACGGGCGCCACGCTCTGGGAGCGCGTCATCGAGGGCCGCGGCACGCAGGCGCTGGGAGGCCCGCCGACGATCGCCGACTTCGACGGCGACGGCCGGCCCGAGATCGGTGTCGCGCACGGCTCGCAGTACGGCGTCTACGACCTCGACTGCGTCCGCCGCGACCCCGCCATGGGCTGCGCCGCGGCCGGCCTCCGCTGGAGCGCGGCGACCGAGGACGACTCCTCGGCCGCGACCGGATCGAGCGTGTTCGACTTCAACGGCGATGGCCGCGCCGAGGTCGTCTACAACGACCAGTTCTTCCTGCGCATCTACGACGGGGCCGCCGGTACCGAGCTCTGGCGGCAGCCCAACTCGTCGCGCACGCGGACGGAGAACCCGATCGTCGTCGACGTCGACAACGACGGAGAGGCCGAGATCGTCGTCACCGCGAACTCCGAGGCCTGGTACCTGCGCAACCCGCGCGACCGCACCACGGATCCGGGGGTCGAGATCTGGGGCGACGCGCGGGGCCGATGGGTCGGCGCGCGCCGCATCTGGAACCAGCACTCCTACCACATCACGAACGTGTCCGAGAGCGGCCACATCGAGAGCCCCGAGGTGCCGGCGTGGACGGTGCTGAACGCGTACCGCCAGAACCTGCGCGAGGGCGGAGACGTGCTCGTCGTGCCGGATCTCTGGGGCGGACGGGGGCAGTACGAGTGCGTCGGTCGCGACCGGGCGCGCGTGCGGATCGACGTGCAGAACTGGGGCCTGGAGCGGGTCGGCGAGGGCGTCGTCGTGCGCGTGTACCGCGGGCGTGCGGCGGGCGGCGAGATCATCGGGGAGGCGAGGACGACCGGCGTCCTGCTGCCCGAAGGCGGCTCCGAGACGGTGTTCGTCGAGGTCCCGCTGACGCGCGACGTGGTCGACCTCTGGGCCATGATCGACGATCCCGAGGAGCCGGCGGGGGGTTCGATCCTCGAGTGCCGCGAGGGCAACAACGAGGTGCTGATCTGGCGCCCGTCGTGTCCCTGAAGGAGCCCGCGGCTCGACGCGCGCCGATCGAGGGACTACGCGTTGTCTCGCCGGGAGGACCACGCACATGGCCGATGAGCAGGATCGAGACGAGCACGACGAGCAGGGCGGCGCCGCGACCGGGGAGAAGACCCCGCAGGCCGCGAAGGGCGAGTTCCTCGCGGCGCTCGGGCACCTGAAGAACGCGGCCGAGCTGCTGGTCGGCGCGGCCGATCCCGCGGTGCGCAAGGCCGCGACCCAGGCCGAGAAAGCCCTCGAGAAGGTCGGCCGCGAGGCCGAGCCGATGGCCCGTCAGCTCGGCGCCGAGCTCGGCAAGATGACCCGCTCGCTGGTCGACGTGCTCGAAGGCAAGCCGCGCGGCGATGCCGCGGCGAGCGCCGACGAGAGCGACATCGAGCGGCTCGAGCGTGAGGCCGCGAGCTCAGAGGCCCAGCGCGAGGACGACGACGAGAAGAAGGGCTGACGCGGGCTCCGCGCGATACCGCGGCGGAGCTCCCGTCGTCGCCTCGACTCGGTCTCGCCTCTGAGACGGCGCCGCATGCGCGCGGCGCGTCGTCGCTCAGAGGCAGTAGTCCTTCAGGCGCGCGATGTCCTGGAGCGCCGCGAGCTTCGCGAGCCCCGCGGTCTCGACCTGGCGCACGCGCTCGCGCGTCAGGTTCATGATCTCGCCGACCTCTTCGAGCGTGATGCCGCCGCGATCGGCGATGTCGAGCGCGCACGTCTCGGTCATCTCCCAGACCTCGGCGTCCGTGAAGTTCACCTTGATCGACCCACGCACCGGGTGGACGTCGAGATACAGGTGATACTTGCAGGACACGAACGGGCACGGACGCTCCATGTCGACGCACTCGGCACGCGTCTTGGGCTTCCAGTAGTCGGTCTCGGGATAGAGCATCTTGCCGCGGTTGAGCTCGGCCTTGCTGAGTCGGCGGATCGAGATCGTGCGCGCGCGCGCGCGATTCCGGCGCTTGCGGCGCCCCTTCTCGTCGAGCTCCTCGTCCTCGTCGGGGACCTCCGCCAGCGCCAGCGCCAGCGATCCCTCGACCGGGGCTGGCATCTCCGGCCCCAGCTCGTGCGCGTCGTCCCCGTCCACCACGAGCTCGAGCTCGTATCCCTGCTGCTGCTCCGACATGGCTGCCTCCGCCCTTCGCTCGTGTTCCCCGTCGCGCCGCCCCGCCTCGCCCGCGGGCCGTCGCTTCCCCTTCAGACCGCGGCCCGCGCCATGCGGGCGCGCATCGACATGCGCTGCTCGATCTCACCGAGCTTCACGAGGAGCGCCGCGCCGAGCGCGCGCGCCTCGTCGAGCTGCCGCTCGGCCAGCGCGTCCCCGCCGCGATCGGCGAGCAAGCGCTCGATCGCCGAGACGACGCGCTCGAGGTTCCGCGTGAGCTCCTCAACGTCACCGCTGACGACCAGGAATTCCCGCTGGATCTGGTCGATCGTGTAGCCCTGCGACATCAGCCGGCGGATCGTGTCGATCCGCCGGATCACGGTCGCCGGATAGAGCCCCTGCGAGCCCTTGTGCTTGCCCTTGCGGCCCACCCGGACGCTGCGCGGCAGCAGCCCGAGCTGGACGTACTTCCGGAACGTCGCCTCGGTCAGCCGATCTCCGATCTGCCCGTAGAAGTCGACGATCTGCTGCATGGCGAGGCCCTGCGGATGGGCGCGCTCGAGCGCCTGGAGCGAGTCCTCGCTCCAGCCTCCGCCCCCCGTATCTGCCTCGCTGCCGCCCACATCTACCTCCGATCAACACCGATCGGGATCTCGTCGAGGCTTCCTACCTGGGAGCGGTGCTCGCAGGAGAGTCGGTCTCGAACGGCAGCGAATGTATTCTATTCGAGAGAACGAAGTCAATATTCGTGCGCAAGGCCGGGACACATTAGAAAAACGCGAGGCATTTCGTGCACTTCTGTGCGCGTTACGCCGCCCGAGATGGCCTGGTCACGCGCGACACCGCAAGAAAAGTGCGATCGCTGTCTCATGCCGGAGATCGCATCTCCTGCGCTACGATCGGCGATCGATACGGAAGTCTTGCGATCCAAGGGGGCCCGCGGCACCCTGCCCCGCGAGATGTCGCTCTCTCGGCCCGTTCTGCTCGCGCTCGCCCTCCTCGGCGCCGGCTGCGCATCGCCGCGGGGCGACACGCAGTTCGACGAGCGCTGCGGCGGGGACCGCGAGTGTCAGCGCGGGCTCTGCGTCGGCGGCGTGCACGGCGATGCGCCGGTCTGCACGATCAGCTGCGCGCACGAGACCGAGTGCCCGCAGGGCTGGTCCTGCCGCGGCGTCACCCAGGACAACGTGCTGGTCTGCGCGTTCGGCGGCGCGACGCCGTTCGATCCGGACGCGCAGCATTGACCCGCGCCGGCAGCGCGGTGTAGCCCGGCGCCATGGATCCGCGCGCGTGGCGACGATTCCGGCGCAACCGCGGTGCGCTCGTGGGCGCGGCGCTCGTCGTCTTCGTGCTCCTGACCGCGTTCGCCGGGCCGTTCTTCGCGCCGGCGAACCCCGATCATCAGTTCGAGCACGGGCTGCACGAGGACGGCACCCCGCGCGAGCCCGACGGCGAGATGCTGCTCGGCGCCGACACGGTGGGCCGCGACGAGCTCTCCCGGCTCTTGCACGGCGGCCGGGCGTCGCTGACCGCGGCGCTCTCGGCGACACTGATCGCGGTGCTGATCGGGCTCTTCGTCGGGACCGTCGCCGGCTACTTCGGAGGGCGCGTCGACTCGGCGCTGATGCAGCTCGTCGACGTCCTGCAGTCGCTGCCCTTCCTGCTGATCGCGATCACCGTCAACCGCGTGGTCTCGAGCCCTTCGATCGTGGTGCTCGTCGTGCTGCTCGGCGTGCTCTCGTGGACGACGCTCGCGCGCCTGACGCGGGCCAAGACGATGCAGGTGCGCGAGCTCGAGTACGTGCAGGCGGCGCGCGCGCTGGGCATGAGCGAGTGGCGGGTGCTGATGCGGCACGTCGTGCCGAACGTGACCGGGCCCGCGATCGTGATCGGCACGACGCTCGTCGCGAACACGATCCTGGTCGAGTCCGCGATGAGCTTCCTCGGTCTCGGCGTGCCCCCGCCGACCTCGACGTGGGGGACGATGCTCCACGACGCGCAGGACATGATGTCGATGGCGCCGCGGCTGGTGTTCTATCCGGGGCTCTTCATCGTGGCGACGGTGTTCGGGTTCAACCTCCTCGGCGAGGGCCTGCGCGACGCCCTGGATCCGAAGGACTGATCGTGGCGAAGGGCACGCGGGCCGAGAGCGCGGGGGCCATCGCAGGGCTGGGGTTCCTCGCGGCGATCGCGGTGCTGATCGGCGCGTTCCTGCCGCCGGTGCCGAGCGGGCCGCTCTTCGTGGGCGCGGGCGCCGAGACGCCGCAGCGGGGCGGGATCTTCGTCGCGTTCACCGAGGTCGACGTGCGCTGGTTCGATCCGCTGCGCGCCACCGATGCCGTCTCGAACATCGGCATCAAGCTGATGTTCGAGGGACTGATCGAGCACGACCACGACCTCGAGCTCGTGCCGCGCCTCGCGCGCGAGCTGCCGACCGTCAGCGACGACGCGCTGACGTACACGTTCCGGCTGCGCGAGGGCGTGCTCTTCCATCACGGCCGCGAGGTCGTCGCCGAGGACGTGCGCTGGTCGCTGGAGCGGATGCTGTTGCCCTCGACCGGCTCGCCGGGCGCGCCGATGTTCGCGCTGGTCGAGGGCATCGAGGACTACACCGAGGGCCGCGCGCCGCACGTTCGCGGCATCCGCGTGATCGACCGCTACACGATCGAGATCCAGCTCTCGCGGCCGGACCAGACCTTCCTGCACGCGATGGCGCTCCCGAGCGCGATGCCGGTGCCGCGCGAGCTCTACGACGGTCGCGAGGACGAGTTCGCGCGGAGCCCGGTGGGGACCGGCGCGTTCGTGTTCGAGAGCTGGGAGCCCGGCGTCCGCGTGACGTTCCGGCGCAACCCGAGCTTCTTCCGCGAGGGCGAGCCGTACCTCGATGGGCTGGTGCTCGAGCTCAACCTGCAGCGCGGCCCGGCGTTCATGCGCTTCCAGAGCGCGCAGCTCGATCACATCCATCGCTTCACGTCGACCGACTACATCTGGCTGATGCGCCAGGAAGCGTGGCGCCCGTACATCTCGAGCGAGCCGCTGGTCGACATCTGGGGCCTGTTCATGAACAACGGGATCCCGCCGTTCGACGACGTGCACGTGCGGCGCGCGGTCGCGTTCGCGCTCGATCGCGATCGCTGGAACATCGCGCGCGCGAACCGCCTCCTGCCGACCGGACAGCCGATCCCGCCCGCGCTCGCGGGGTACGATCCCGAGCTGCCCGAGGCGCAGCGCTTCGATCTCGCGCGAGCGCGCGAGGAGATGGCGCTCGCCGGGCATCCCGTGCGCTGCACCGATCAGGGCGACGGCACCGAGACGTGCGTGGCCGAGGGCCTCGAGGAGGTCGAGCTGTGGACCGGCGAGGGGCCCACCGGTCAGGCGTACGGCGTGCTCGCGCAGCAAGACCTCGCGGCGATCGGAATGCGGGTGCGGCTGCGCCCGGTGGCCTTCCCGCTCTTGCTGCAGCAGTCGAGCCGTGAGGGCTCGGTGCCGTTCATCTTCTGGGGCTACTCGATGGACTACCCCGATGCCGCGGGCATCGTCGAGCCGCTCTTCCACTCGCGCGGCGCGACCGCGACCGACGCGACGAACCGCACGTTCTATCGCAACCCCGAGGTCGATCGCCTGCTCGACGCGGCGCGGGTCGAGCGCGATCCCGTGCGCCGCACCGCGCTGTTCCGAGAGGTGAACGGGATCATCGCGCACGACGCGCCGTGGGCGTTCATCTTCAGCAACCTGAAGGTCGAGGCCTGGCAGCCGTACGTGCGGAACTACCGGCCGCACCCGGTGTGGGACGAGATGTATCGAGACGTGTGGCTCGACCTTCCGCGCCGGCGCGCCGCGCGCGCGCCCGATCGCGCCGACGCCAGCCCGCTCGGGGCCATCGCGCCGCTCGGAGGCGCACGATGATCGGGC
>JALYRN010000229.1 GCA_030855295.1 Myxococcota bacterium
CTCGGGCTGCCTGCTTCGCACCGCTTCGAGCTGCGGCTCGCGCGCGCGGAGGCGCTCTCGTTCCTCGGCCGCCGCGACGAGCAGGCGACGGAGCTCGAGGCCGCGCTCGAGCGCGCGCGCACGCCCTTCGAGAAGGCGCGCGCGCTCTCCGAGAAGACCGCGCTGCACGCGACGCTCGGACAGAACGACGAGGGCGCGTTCGTGGGCGAGGAGGCGGTGCGCGCGGCGCGCGAGGTCGGCGACGCGGATCTGCTCGCGACGGCGCTGGTGCGGCTGGGCTGGGTGTCGCTCTACTCGGGGCGCATCGCGGACGCGGCGACGACGATCGGCGAGGCGGCGGCTCTCAGCGCGAGCGGCGCGATCAGCTCCGAGACCTCGGCGCTGGTGGCGGCGTGGAAGGCGCAGCTCGCGACCGCGCGCGGTGATCTCGGCCAGCGCAAGATCGCATACGAAGAGGCGGTGAAGCGGTATCGCGAGATCGGCGATCTGCGGCGCGCTGCGAGCGCGGAGACGAACCTCGCGGACACCCTGAACCGCGTCGGCTCGTACGAGGCGGCGGAGCTCGCGCTGCGCGAGGCGCTCGAGACCTGTCGCCGCGTCGGCAACCGCGTGGTCGAGGGCTTCGCGCTCGCGAACCTCGGCTACGCCCTGCACAAGCTGGAGCGCACCGACGAGGCGCTCGCGGCGCTCGCGGACTCGGAGCGCATCGGCCACGACGCCAAGCAGAACCGCCTCGTGCTCGTCGTTCGTCTCTATCGCGCGCGCACGATGCTCGGGCATCGCGATCCCGACGAGGTCGTGCAGCTCGCCGAGCAGATCGCGGACGCGGCGCGGCGCGCCGGATCGCTGCCGTGGTGCGTCACCGCGCTCGCGCTCGCGTCGCAGGCGCGGCTGCTCGCGGGTGACGCCAAGGACGCGGTGGCCCTGTCCACGCGCGCGATGACCCTGCGCGACGAGATCGGCGCGATGGAGGAGGACGAGTCGGAGCTCTTCCTCGCGCATGCGCGAGCGCTGATCGCCAGCGGCCGCGAGGCCGAGGCGAAGGAGACGCTCGCGATCGGCCTCACCCGCCTCGAGCTGCTCGCGGGCCGCATCGAGGACGCGAGCGAGCGAGCGCGCTTCCTCGCCGACGTCCCCGCCAACCGAGCCCTCATCGAGCTCGTCAGCACCACCTGAACCCCCTCCCCATCCGGGGTACGTCCGGGCAGGGACACGCACCGCCTTTGCAAGTGCCGGAAAGCACTGTGCTTTTCGGCGTCTCCGGCCAACCCCCCATCACTTCGCCCTCCCTGCGCGCTTGCGCACGCGCCTGGTACGCTCGGCGACGATGACGATCTCGGATGCGCAGACGGCGATGGCGAGCTGGCTCGGAGCGCTCGCGCGCGGAGGAGTGCTCGGCGACTCGTGGGAGCGAGCGGGCGAGGCCGTCGCGGCGTTCGTCGTCGGCAAGCCGGAGCTCGACGGGCTGCGCGAGTGGTTCGCGGCGCAGCCACCCGAGGTCGCGCGGCGCGAGCGGCGCGCCGCGATCGAGGTCTGCATCTGGATGGCGCACGCCGATCGCACCGTCGACGTCGAGGAGACGCACCTGCTGCGGCAGATCATCGGCGCGAGCCTGCTCGACGAGGACACGCAGGACGAGCTGGTGCGCGCGAGCCACGAGCCGCCCTCGCTCGCGAACGTCGAGAAGCGGCTGACGCATCCCGTCCTCCGCGAGCTGCTGCTCGCGCTCTGCTGGGAGCTCGCGAGCGCCGACGGACGCGTCGACGACAGCGAGCGCGACTTCTACACCGGGCTCGCGAAGCGCCTCGACATCGGCGCGGTGCGCGCGGCCGAGATCCAGCGCGCGATCAGCGAGCGCGTCGGCTGATTTGTCGGAGGGGCTGATGCAGCCCCTCCCCCCGCCCGGCAGAGCCGGATCGGGGACCCCCCTCCCGACTCCGCCTCGCTGCGCTCGCGCTGCGCCGGGTCCCCTACGCCCCCTTGCGGTTCTTCCGGCAGCCGGAGGCTTTTCGGACAACCTCGAGTCGACAGGAGTGCTCGGCCCTCACGGCATCGCGCACATCGGCATCAGCTGCGCGCAGCCCGCCTCGTCGGAGCCGTCGCTGCACTGCGTCCAGCCGTCGCACCGCGGCTGCGCGCCGATGCGCAGCGAGTGACGATCGCCGTTGGCGCACTGGTGGACGGGACAGTCGCGCTCGTCGGATCCGTCGACGCACTGAGCCCAGCCGTCGCACACCATCCAGTCGCCCGAGCTCGTGCCCCACGCCGCCATGCACGAGAACGGCGGCGGGCAGCCCATCTCGTCCTGTCCGCCCGGGCAGTGCCAGGAACCGTCGCATCGTGCGCGCGTCGCCACCGTCGTGCCGTCTCCGCACGCGAACGTCGCGCAGCCCTCCTCGTCGGCGCCGCCCTCGCACTGCGCGGCGCCGTCGCACACACGCTCGATGCCGATCAGCGAGTCGTCCGGGCAGCGATACGCGCATCGCTCGTCGCACGCGCGGAGCAACTCGATCGAGGTCCCGCACATCGCGTCCTCGAGCGCGTCGCATTCGGCGGTCGCGAGGCACTCGCGGTAGCACGCGCTCGGCGCATAGAACGGCGCGAGCGCGGACGCGCCGACCTCGCCCTCGGTGAGGAGACCGCACTCCGTCAGGCGCTCGGTGAGCACGTGCGCGTCGCTGGCGCAGCCGAAGGAGCCGATCGTGATCGCGGAGCAGACGAGCAGACAGCGCATGCGCACGCCCGTCAGCAACGCGCATGCCTCGCGCGCGGACGACGCGCGCCGGCGATCGTCGAGCGCGCCGGCTCGACGGCCGTGCGGCTCTGGCGCGCCCAGCCGCGACGATGTGCCGGCGTGAGCCGCGCGCGCGCTCGCGGCACCGAGGAACGTCGTCATTCTGCGTGGATCGAATCCTGCTGATGCCCGGCACGGCCGACTGTCTTCCGCGGCACGGCACGCTCATCAAGGGGACACACGCATGCGACGAGGCTCTTCGATTCCGCGCGCTCCGAGGCTGGCGGCGCTCACCGGCGCAGCGGCGCTCGCGCTCTCGCTCTCGCCGGCGCCCGCGAGCGCCTGCGGCGGCTTCTTCTGCGACAGCTCGCAGCCGGTCAACCAAGCCGCCGAGCGGATCATCTTCAGCCACGGCGACGACGGCACGCTGACGGCGGTGATCCAGATCCAGTACGCCGGCCCCGCCGAGTCGTTCGCGTGGGTGCTGCCGGTCGCGGGGAGCCCCGAGATCGGCGTCTCGTCGAACGCGGCGTTCGCGCGCCTGCAGTCGGCGACCAACCCGCAGTACCTGCTGACGACGCGCGTCGAGGGCACGTGCCGCGACGACGGCATCCTGCGCGCCAGCCCCTCCGACTCCACCGGCGGCGCGGGAGACGCCGGCGCGGCCGCCACCGATGGCGGCGCGCCGCCCGTGACCGTCGTCGACTCGGGCTCCGTCGGTCCGTACGACTACGTCGTCATCGCGGTCGATCCCGCCGCCGAGCCGGCGTCCGACGTCGCGGTGACGTGGCTGCAGGACGAGGGCTTCGACATCGACGACGCGGGCGCGGAGCGCCTCGCGCCGTACCTCGAGGGCGGGATGAACCTGCTCGCGTTCCGGCTGACGAAGGGCAACGACACCGGGTCGATCCGCCCGGTCGTGATCTCGTTCGGCAGCGGGCTCGCGTCGATCCCGATCCGCCCGACCGCGGTCGCCGCGGTCGACGACATGGGCGTGATGGTGTGGGTGCTCGGCGAGCACCGCGCGGTGCCGGTCAACTACATGTCGCTCGAGCTCAACGAGGCGCTGATCGACTGGATCAACCCGAGCCGCAACTACGGCGACGTGGTCACCGAGGCGGCGAACCAGGCGGGCGGTCAGGGCTTCGTCACGGAGATGGCGGGCGCGGCCTCACCGCTCGCAGACTCGATCTTCTCCACGTTCGAGCGCGACGCGTGGAACGCGATCCGCGCGCGCTCGTGGACCGGCCGCGAGAGCGAGCTCCTCTCGAGCGCGGTGGGGCAGCTCGGGCAGCTCGACGGCATGCGCGACGTGTTCGCGGCGACGGTGCCGCTGCCGACCGGCACCACGCTCGACGAGCTGCTCGCGTGCGTCAGCTGCTACTACGGGTTCGACGCCACCGACATCGACGGCTTCGACCCGGCGGCATTCCTCGCGTCGATCGACACGAACGTGATCGCACCGATGGAGGCGACCCGCGCGATGTTCGAGCAGCACTCGTACGTCACGCGCCTCTACACCACGATGTCCGCGGACGAGATGACTCGTGACCCCTCGTTCGACTTCAACGCGGATCTCGGCGACGTCTCGAACCAGCACGACGCCGAGCGCGTGATCGAGTGCTCGCCGAGCATCTCGCAGGTCGACGCGCCCTGGCGCGTGCTGCTGCCGGGCGGCGACACCGTGCGGGGCAGCGGCAACACGTGGCCGTTCACCGTCGGCGACGACGACGCGATGCCGGCGAACAGCCGCATCCTGCGCGTCGGCACGAGCGGCGAAGGCGAGATCATCACCGACAACGCGGCCGTGATCTCGGAGGCGCTGGTCGATCACAACGTCACGGTCGGCGGACCGCCTCCGGCGAGCACGTGCGCGTGTCGCGTCGGCGCGGGCGGCGGCGGCACCGGCGGCGCGATGCTGTCGCTGATCGCGCTCGGCGCGCTGCTGGTCGCGCGTCGTCGCCGGAGCTGACGCGAGATGAGCGCCAGGACGAACGCACCGAGGAGACGGCGTGCTCGCGCGCGGATCGCGCTCGTGCTCGTGCTCGGCGCGCTCGTGCCCGGCGCCGGCTGCGCGGAGGTGCCGGTCGAGCCCGAGCGTACGAGCCTCGAGCTCGGCAGCGGCACGTTCCGATTCGAGCCTCTCGCGGACGGTGACGGCGCGCCGCTGGTGAAGGGCGCGCAGGGCGGCTGGCACATCTGGGTCGCCGTGCGCGCGCACGGGCTCGAGTCGGACGCGGGCAGCCTCGCGATCGAGATCCAGCCGGCCGACGAGAGCGCGCCGCCGCAGCGCACGACCATCGGCGTGCGCTTCGATCCGCCGGACGCCGAGGGCCGACGCAGCTATCTCGGCTGGCCCGCGATCCTCTCGGATCCCGCATGCGACGTCGGACGACTGCTGCGGATCGAGGCGACGCTGACCACGCCGTCCGGCGAGCGACTCCGCGCCGAGCGCTACGTGATGCCGACGCCCGGCGACGATCCGCCTCCGCAGTGCGGCGCCTCTCCGCCGGGCGTCCCCGTGCCGGCCGGCTGACGCGCGCCGGCGTCTTGCTCACCGCCGGTCCCGGCGCTCTGGCAAGATGAGGCGTGCGCACGATTCGAGTCCTCCTGCTACAGGCGCGGCGCGCCGGCGATCCGATGCGGGAGCACGAGGTGCGCTGCTTCGCCGACCGGCTCGGCGCGCCGATCGAGAGCATCGTGCCGCACGATCTCGGCGGCGGTCCGCCCTCGATGCGCGCGCTGCGCGAGCACGATGCGCTGATGATCGGCGGCAGCGGTGATCACTACGTCTCGAAGGACGATCTGCCCGAGCTCGAGCGCACGCTCGACCTGCTGCGCGAGGTCGCCTCGGCGGGACATCCGACGTTCGGCTCGTGCTTCGGATATCACCTGATGGTGCGCGCCCTCGGCGGGGTGATCGTGCACGACCCCGAGCGCAGCGAGGTCGGCACGTTCGAGCTGCAGCTCACCGATGCAGGCCGCGCCGATCCGCTGTTCGGCGGGCTGCCCGCGCGCTTCGACGCGCAGCTCGGGCACAGGGATCGCGCCACCTCGCACCCCGACGGCGTCGAGAACCTCGCCGCGAGTGAGCGCTCGCCGCTGCAGGCGCTGCGCGTCCCCGGCAAGCCGATCTGGGCGACGCAGTTCCATCCCGAGCTCGAGCGCGAGACCTGCGTCGATCGCTACCGCACCTACCTCGCGAGCTACGGCAGCGGCGTGCCCGACGCCGATGCGCAGCGCGCGATCGACGGCTTCCGCGACAGCCCCCACGCGTCCGATCTGCTGCGCGGATTCGTGCGCCTCGTGCTCGAGTGAGCCCGCGCCCAGGACCCCACGCGATCGACTAGAATCCGCTTCCTTCGAGGAGCGATTCGATGTCCACCAAGGAGAGCGCGGACACGCATGGCGTGCGGCTCGAGCTCGACGAGCTCGCCGCGCAGGTCCGCCACCACGAGGCCGCGTACCGCGAGGGCAAGCCGGAGATCCCGGACTCGGCGTTCGATGATCTCTTCGATCGCTACACCGAGCTCGCGGACGCGCTCTCCGTGCCGGCGAGCGAGCGCCTCGATGCGAAGCCCGGCAGCGATCACACCGAGGGCTTCCAAGAGGTCGAGCATCGCGTGCCGATGCTCTCGCTCGAGAAGCTCACGCCGAACCGGCGCGACAGCAAGGGCGAGCCGGTGCCGATCGCGGAGCAGCTCGCGCTCTGGTTCGAGCGGCGGCGCAAGGAGCTCGACCGCGCGACAGGCGCGCCGCTGCCGGTGATCATCGAGCCGAAGATCGATGGCATCAGCGCGTCGCTCGACTACGAGGACGGCCGTCTGGTGCGCGCCGTGACGCGCGGCGACGGGCGCAAGGGCGACGACATCACGCGGCAGGTGATGCGCGCGCGCGCGGTGCCGCTGCGTCTCGAGGGGCAGCGCGGGAAGATCGAGGTGCGCGGCGAGCTCTACTGGCCGCGCGCGCGCTTCGTCGCGTGGAACGCGAAGCTCGCGGAGGCGGGCGCGGAGACGATCGCGAACCCGCGCAACGGATGCGCCGGGATGATGAAGCGCAAGGAGGTCGAGGGGCTCGAGGCGGTGGGGATCACCTCGTTCCTCTACGCGGTGCCGTGGAGCGAGGGTGCCGCGCTGCCGGACACACAGACTGGCGTGCTGCGCTGGCTCGCGGAGATGGGCGCGCCCGTGTATCTCGACCTCGTCGGGACGGCCGACGACGCCGAGAGCGCGCTCGCGGTCTGCGAGGCGTTCGGCGCGCGGCGCGAGGGGCTCGAGTTCGACATCGACGGGATGGTGCTGAAGATCGACGAGCTCCGGCACTACGCCGCGCTCGGCGCGACCGGACATCACCCGCACTGGGGCATCGCGTACAAGTTCCCGCCCGAGCGCAAGGCCACGGTGCTGCTCGGCCTCGAGCTCAGCGTCGGCAAGAGCGGCAAGATCACGCCGGTCGCGCAGCTCGCGCCGGTGCTGGTCGCGGGCACCACGGTCGCGCGCGCGAGCCTGCACAACTTCGTCGAGATCGATCGCAAGGACATCCGCGTCGGCGACACGGTGATGATCGAGAAGGCGGGCGACATCATCCCGCAGGTCGTCGACGTCGACCGCACCAAGCGCCCCGCGGACGCGAAGAAGATCGAGCGCCCGCTGCGCTGCCCGGCGTGCGAGACGCCGGTCATCGCCGAGGAGATCTTCGTCCACTGCCCGAACCCCGCGTGCCCGGCGCAGCGCCGCGAGCGGCTCGAGCACTTCGCGTCGCGGCGCGCGATGGCGATCGACGGAATGGGCTCGTCGCTCGTCGATCAGCTGGTCGAGACGCGCGGCATCTCGCGGCCCGACGAGCTCTTCGCGCTGACGGTCGACGACCTCGCGAAGCTCGAGCGCATGGGCAAGAAGAGCGCGGAGAACGTGGTGCGCTCCCTCGAGGCGGCGAAGGGCCGCGGCCTCGCGAAGGTGCTCTACGCGCTCGCGATCCGCCACGTCGGCGAGACCATGAGCGAGGACCTCGCGTCGTACTTCCGGAGCGCGAGCGCGCTCTTGGATTTCGCAGCGCGCTACGCGAGCGGCGACGAAGCCGCGATCGCGCTGGTCGCGCCCGACGGAGGAAGCGGCGCGATCGAGGGGCTCGCGCGCAAGTCCGCGGACATCATCTTCACCGAGATCGACTCTCCTCCCGTGCGCTCGGTGCTCGGCGGCCTGTCGCGCGCCGGCGTGAGCCTCGAGGCGACCAGTGCCGAGCGCGCGGACGTCCACGGCATCGCCGGCAAGAGCTTCGTGCTCACGGGCACGCTGCCGACGCTCAAGCGCGACGCGGCCGGCGACATGATCAAGAGCGCCGGCGGCAAGGTGTCGGGCTCGGTCTCGAAGAAGACCGACTACGTCGTCGCGGGCGACGAGGCCGGCAGCAAGCTCGAGAAGGCGAAGGAGCTCGGCGTCGCGGTGATCGACGAGGCCGAGCTGCTGCGCATGCTCGGCGGATGATCGCGCTCCGGGGCGAGCACCCCTGTCGAGGTCACCCGATCACGACGGCGCGCATCGAGAGCGAGCCGAGATCGAAGCCGGTGATCGGGAACGCGAGCGGGTCGTCGTCGCGCGCAGAGCCGGCGACGTAGAGCAGCGGGAGCCAGTGGTCGGGCGTCGGGTGCGAGAGGCGTCCGGCGTCGGTGTCGGCGAGGCGCGCGAGCTCGGTCGGGTCGCGGTGCTCGAGGGCGCGGGCGACGTCGGTGTCGAAGCGCAGCGCCCAGTCGGGCGTGCTCGTGTCCCCGCTGCGCATGCGCGGCATCGCGTCGCGGAGGTTGTGCACGATGTTGCCGCTGCCGAGGATCATCACGCCGTCGTCGCGCAGCGGCGCGAGCGCGCGGCCGATCGCGACGTGCTCCCGGGGCGCGAGGCGCGCGTCGATGCTGAGCTCGACGACGGGCACGCTGGCGTCCGGCCACACGTGCACGAGCACGCTCCACGCGCCGTGATCGAGCCCCCACGCGCTGGTCAGCGCCGCGCGCTCGGCGCCGAGGTCGCGCACGAT
>JALYRN010000230.1 GCA_030855295.1 Myxococcota bacterium
AGCCTGCAGCGCCTCGCCCCGGTCAAGGCGCGACCGAGCCGATCGGAGCGCGCGTTCGCGGAGGCGCGCGCGCAGGAGATCGACGACGTGTGCGCGGCGTGGGCCGCGATCGTCGCCGAGCGGATGGCGGCCGACCAGACGTTCGCGGAGACGTTCGAGCAGTACCAGACGCGACCGCGCGATCTGCGCGGGCTCTTCCTCTGGGACCAGCTGCACGCGGCGGAGTCGCACGTCGTGCTGGTCAACGCCGTGATCGCGAAGCACCTCGACGGGCGGCGCGCCGACCCCTTCGAGATCCTCACCGAGCTCCGGATGGCGCAGCGCAAGCTCGCGGTCGTGTACGCGGTGAACGCATTCCTCGCGGTGCTGAACCAGATGAGCCCGACCAAGCCCAAGTGGCTCCCGGCCGAAGATCTCGATCGACGGATGGCCGTGCTCGCGCTCGCGCACCAGACGCTCGAGTACGCGCTCGAGGCGGGCCGCATCGAAGCGCCCGGCGATCTCACGGAGCAGATCCTCGACGCCGCGCAGGACGAGTCGGTGTGGAGCGGCGCGCGCGACGCATCGGATCGCACGCTCGCGGCGTGCGCGGCGACGGCGGCGTTCTTCCGCACGATCGGTGCACAAGAGCTCGCGTCGATCGACGAGGTCGTCTCGCTCTACGAGACGCACGCGCGCGCTCGCTCCTGATCTGCAGGAGTGCTCGCCCCGGAGGGCGCGTACGGGAGCGCGCCCGGCGCGCGGACGGAAGCGACCGGAGCGGGAGAGCCGATCGGCGACAGGAGTGCTCGCGCGAGAGGGCGCCGCAGCGATCGACGCGCTGCGGCGCGACAATCCTCACAGCGAATTGCTGCCGCGCGCCGCGGCGGCCCCACGATGATCAGGTGCGGAAGCATCGCGTGGCCGGCTCGTCGTGTCTCGGGATCGCGCTCGCGATCGCCGCGTCGGGCTGCATGCACCAGAGCCCGATCGACGACTCCGCGCGCAGCCGCGCGCAGGCGACGCAGCGCGCCGCGACGCTGTGCGAGGGCTTCACGCCGGAGCTGCTCGATCGCACGCTCTCCGAGGATCCCTCGCGCGTCGTCGATGCCGAGCCGATCACCGAGTTCGGCGGAAAGCCTCGGACGCTGCGCACGATCGGTGTGCGCATGCGGCTGCGCGACGCGCACGTCCCGGGCGCGGCGTCGGTCGAGCGCCTGCTCTCCTGCCAGGCGGCGCGCTACGCGGCCGGCATCCTCCCCGGCGAGCACGATCCGCTCGCGGTCGAGGGCGTCGAGCTGCGCGCACACCGCAGCGGAGATCACTACGAGGTGGTGCTGCGCGCCGACGACGAGCGCGCCGCCGCCGAGGCCGCGCGCCGCGCCCGACGCCTCGCCACGCTCGAGTGATCCGGCAGGAGCGGGTCCGGTCGAACGCTGTCTGGAATCGGCTCGCCCGCTCCGGGGCGAGCACTCCTGTCGACTTCAGTCGGAGCGCACGACGACGCCGAGCACGCTGCTGACGACGTACTCCGAGGGCTGCGCGCCGGTATCGAGGAAGCGAGGATCGCTCGCGACGTCGAGGCGGGTGTCCAGGCGGATGATCAGGTGCGGGTCGGGCACCGCCTCGAGCGTGAGGGTGCCGGTCGTCAGCGTGCTGCCGTCGTCGGGATCGCCGAGGAGCTCGCCGCGCAGCGCGACCGCGAACTCGCGCACGATCGCGAGGCGTCCCGCGAGCATCCCGCCCGCGAGCAGGTCGTAGCCGTCGGGGCCGAAGTCCTCCGCGACGAAGTCGGCGTTCGCGACGAGATCGAGATCGCCGACGTGCAGACGGAAGATCACGTCGACGAGGTGCCGGAACTGATCGTCGATCCCCGCGCGCTCGGGCCCGGTCATGTAGCCGAGCGCCATCGAGAAGTCGTCGATCGTCAGCGCCGCCTGCACGCCGACGCTCTTGCCGTCGTTGTTGTCCGCGACGTTGTTCCAACCGTTGACCGCGATCGCCGTCAGCGTCAGCGCATCGATCGGCGCCCACGAGGCGCGGAGCCCCGTGTGATAGAAGGGCTGCACCACGTTGTAGAGCGCGCCGCGCGTGTACGTCGGGTTGAGCCAGCTCTCCGACACCTCGGCGCCGTAGATCGTGTCGAACTGACCGAGATCGATCTGCAGCTGCTCGATCGGTCGCCAGGAGACGAACGCCTGCTTCAGGAACTGCATCCCCTCGGGCAGTCCGCTGAACGCCCCGAGCAGCCGCGGCACCGCGGTCCCGAAGCGCAGGTCGAGCGCCGCGCCGATCGGCTCCGGCGCGAACCGCAGATCGATCCCCGCGAACGCGATCGACGGACCTCCGTAGGTGTCGAACGCGCGATGGCCGATCACCGCCGACTGATCGCCCTCGAACGCGCTCGGCAGGGTCCAGTGGCCCGCGACGTACGCGTCGGCGAAGACGCGGATCGAGAGCGCGTCGGTCCACGCGGTGGGCGCCTCTTCTTCTGGGACGACGATCGGCTCGGAGGCGACCGGCTCGGCCGGTGGCGGCGCCGGCTCCGCCCCCGCCGGCGGCAGAGCTGGCTCCGCGACAGCGTCGCCGGCGCTCGCATCCTCCTCCGGCGGCTCGACGGTCGCGTCGATCGGCGGCGGCAGCTCCGCGCCGCCATCCTGCGCGCGCGCTGGGGCTCGCACGCTCGCGAGCGCAGCGACGATCGCGCACGCGGCGCGCAGTCTCAGGACCGTCCTCGGGCTGACGCAGGCGCGCTCGCTCATCTCTGCCGCTCCACGCCGAGCGCGCACGACTCCCGCTCGCGCGGCGCGATCTCGCGTCGCACGCCAGGACGGCGCCCCAGCTCTCGATGTCCGTCCGGAAGCTAGCGGCGCAGTGTTTCCGGCGGTTTTCGCGGACGAAAGAAGCTGACGCACTGCGTCGAAGCGCGTCGGCGAGCTCGGCGCGTGTGAACGTCCAGGGGACGCCCCATCCCACGGCGCCCCAGTTGACCGGGACGACGTTCGCGGCATAGGTTGCGCCGCATGAATCGCAACCGTTTGCAGGGTGGCTGGCGTGTCGCGGCATGCGTCGTCGGCGTGGTCGTGGCGTGTGGCGCCTCGGTGGTCGGATGCGGCGGCCGGCAGACACCGCCGTCGGAGGGCACGTGTCACCCCTGGCGCGAGTGGGTTCCGCCGCAGCAGAACGCGCAGGGCGAGTGGCAGGACGGCTACTGCCGCGACCGCCCGGGCGGCCGCGCCTGAGTCGATCGGCAGGAGTGCTCTCCTCCGGAGGAGGGCCCGGACGGGAGCGCGCGCAGCGAGCGTTGGACCCGTTGACGTCGCGCTGCGCGTAGTCTGTCCGTCATGGCCGACGAGTACGAGCGCACCCAGATGCCCGGCGTCGGCGAGGTGCTGCTACGTCACAAGGTGACGTCGCCACGGTGGCTGATCGCGGGGATGATCGGCTTTCCGATCACGCTCGGCGCGCTCGCCGCCGCCGGCCTCGCGATCGTCGGGCAGACGCTCCCCGCCCTCGCAGTGCTCGCAGGGGCCGCCGCGATGTCGGCACTCTTCACGTTCCTCAACGTGACGTTCTCGACCGCGCGCGTCGCGATCTCCGAGGGCGAGATCCACATCCAGATCGGCTTGGCCGGCCCGAAGATCCCGATCGCGGAGGTCGCGCGCGTCTCGCTCGCGCCGAGCGGTGTGAACAAGATCGGCATGGGTGTCGGCAACGATCTCCGGGGAACGACCTACTACCGGATGTGGGGCAGCAACGATCGCGCGGTCCACGTCGAGCGCACCGACGGAAGCAAGATCATCCTCGTCGTGAAGGAGCCCGACGCGATGGCGAACGCGATCGACGAAGCGCTCGCGCGCGCGAAGCGCAGGGGCCCCCGAGTCCGCGTCGAGCTCGACGCCGGAGGCGAGAACGCGAGCGAGCCGAGCGAGCGCGCCGCGCCGGCGCGTCGGCAGGCCGAGTAGGCTTCGTCGCGGTCGGCGAGGCGCTCGCTCGCTGCGAACGGAAAGAGGAGCGCGGGAGGGTTCCTCCGGCGCTCCTCTTCGTGTTCGTTCGTCCGGCGATCAGTCGGCGCGGTACATCGTGATGACGCAGGCGCCGCCCAGGCCGAGGTTGTGCTGGAGCGCGATCTTCGCGCCCTCGACCTGGCGCTGCTCGGCCTGGCCGCGGAGCTGCCAGACGAGCTCGGTGCACTGCGCGAGGCCGGTCGCGCCGAGGGGGTGGCCCTTGCTGAGCAGGCCGCCGCTCGGGTTCGTGACGAACTTGCCGCCGTAGGTGTTGTCGCCCTCGTCGATGAACTTCTCGGCCTCGCCCTCCTTGCAGAGGCCGAGCGCTTCGTAGGTGAGCAGCTCGTTCGCGGTGAAGCAGTCGTGCAGCTCGACGACGTCGACGTCCTCGGGGCCGATGCCCGCCTTGTCGTAGACCTTCTGCGCGGCGTTCTTGCTCATGTCGTAGCCGACCATCTTGATCATCGACTTCTCTTCGAAGCTCGATGCGTAGTCGGTCGTCATCGCCTGCGCCGCGATCCACACGGGCTTCTGGATGCCGTGCTTGCGCGCGAACTCGTCGGTGCAGAGGATCGCCGCCGCCGCGCCGCAGGTCGGAGGGCAGCACTGGTAGCGCGTCAGCGGATCGAAGACCTCGGGTGACGCGAGGATCTCCTCGACCGTGTACGTCTCCTGGAAGAGCGCGAACGGGTTCTTGCTCGCGTGCTTGCGCGCCTTTGCCGCGATCTTCGCGAACGTCTCGCGCTTGGTGCCGTACTTCCAGCGGTACTCACGCCCCGCGCCGCCGAACATCTGCGCGGCGCCGGGCGCCGACGTGAAGCCCTGCACCTCGTTCATCACGTTCGCGTGCTGATCGAGCGGGTTGGTGCGGTCGTTCCACTTCGCGGTGAGCGCGCCCTTCTCCATCTGCTCGAAGCCGACGGCGAGCACGCACTCCGCGGCGCCGCCCTCGATCGCCTGGCGCGCGAGCATCAGCGCGGTGGAGCCGGTCGAGCAGTTGTTGTTGACGTTGAAGACCGGGATGCCGGTGACGCCGACCTCGTAGACCGCGCGCTGGCCGCACGTCGAGTCGCCGTAGACGTAGCCCGCGTACGCCTGCTCGATCGCGTCGAAGCCGATGCCCGCGTCCTTGAGCGCAGTGCGGATCGCGCCGCCCGCCATCACGTTGTACTCGTCGCTCGCGCCGGGCTTCTGGAACTTCACCATGCCCACGCCGATCACGTTGACCTTGTTCGCCATGTCTCTATCTCCTGCTGCCGTGATCGCTCGATGTCACGCGAGCTTGTTCAGGAACCCGAGCCGCTGCGCGATGCGCACGTCGCCGTCGACCCGCAGCTTGCCCTGCTGGTAGAGCGCCTGCGGCGACGCGGTGCCGCTCGCGAGCGCCTGCAGATCGGCGTCGCTGATCGTGACGGTCGTGTCCGCGCTGCCGCCGCCCTGTGCCACCCCGCCCTGTGCGACGCTCCCCGCGCCGCTCTTCAGGTCGACGGTCCACGTGCCCTCGGGGTCCTTCACGCGGAACTCGATCGTCGCGCCGACCTCCTTCACGAGGCCCGCGTTGCCGGCGATGCGCTTGCTGAGCGCGTCGAAGATCGACGGCGCGAGCGCGCTCTTCGCGGGCGCTGCGCTCTTGGGCTCGGACGCGCTCGCGGCCGGTACTGCGCCGCCGGCGCCGCGCTCCTTCATGGCCGCTGCGACGTCGCTCGGATCGACCTTCTTCAGGAAGTCGAGCTTCTGCGACGCCATCACGTTGCCGCTGATCTTCAGCTTGCCGGTCGTGAACAGCTTCATCGCATCGGCCTTGCCGGTGCACATGTCCAGAAAGTCCGCGTCGCCCATCTCGAGCGTGCACTCGGGCGGCGCGGTCTCGCCCTTGGCCACGGAGCCCGCGCCGTTCTTGAGATCGATCGTCCAGACCGCGTCGGGATCCTTGAGCTTGAACGCGTAGACGGTCTTCACCTTCGAGACGGCGTCGGGCGTCTTCGCGACGTAGCGCGCGATGCCGCCGAACACGTCGGCGCTGGTCGGCTCCGCGCTCGGCGCCGCCGCCGCAGCGCTCGTCCCGCCGCCGCCGCCGCGCTTCTGCGCCGCCGCCATCACGTCGTTCGGATCGACCTTCTTGAGGAAGTCGAGCTTCTGCGACGCCATCACGTTGCCGCTGATCTTCAGCTTGCCGGTGGTGAACAGCTTCATCGCATCGGCCTTGCCGGTGCACATGTCCATGAAGTCCGCGTCGCTCATCTCGAGCGTGCACTCGGGCGGCGCCGTCTCGCCCTGCGCGACCGCGCCCGCGCCGTTCTTGAGATCGATCGTCCAGACGCTGTCGGGGCTCTTCAGCTGGAACTGGTAGACCGTCTTGACCTTGCCCACGGCGTCGGGGTTCTTCGCGACGTACGCCGCGATGCCACCGAACACGTCGCTCGAGATCGGCTCGGCGCTCGCGCTCGCGCTCGCGGTCGCCGCGGCAACCGGCTTCGCCTTCTCCTTGGGCTTGGGCAGCTCGAGGAAGAGCTCGATCGCCGCGTTCGAGATCACGACCTTGTCGCGCTCCTTCGACTTCACGCGGAACACGATCTTCGTGTCGCTCTCCTTCCACATCTCGGTGACGATCGTCTCTCCCGGGATCACCGGATCGGCGAAGCGCACCTTGATGCTCTTGAAGAAGCGCGGATCACCGTCCTTCGCGAACGACGAGATCACGTGCCGCGCCGCGTACCCGAACGTGCAGAGGCCGTGCAGGATCGGCCGCTCGAACCCGAACGCCTTCGCGAACCCGGGATCCGCGTGCAGCGGGTTCCAGTCGCCGCTCAGCCGATAGAGCAGCGCCTGGTTCTCGTCGATCTTCTGCTCGACGCGCGCATCGGGCGCGCGATCCGGCGCGACGTTCACCTCGGCCGAGGGACCGCGATCGCCGCCCCAGCCGCCGGCGCCGCGCACGAACGTCGAGACCTCGTTCCTGATCAGCAGCTCGCCGTCCTCGCCATACGAGTCGATCGCGGTGATCACCACCGCGCCGCCCTTCTTGCCGCCGTCCGAGCCCTTGTCGAAGATGTCCTTCACGCGCGCCTTGTGCGTGAGCTTCTGCTTCGCGGGGAGCGGCCGGACGAGCTCGAGGTACTGCTCGCCGTGCAGCACGCGATCGAGGCCGTACTTCATGCCCGGCGCGGTCTTGCCTTCCTTCCCCATGGTCAGGATGCAGTTGATCGCGGGGATCACGCCGAAGGTCGGCAGCGCCTTGAAGCCGGCGCCGTGCATCTCGTAGACGAGCTGCAGATCGCGGTCGTCGCTGGGATCGTTCGCCGCGCCGACGCCGAGCGCGTAGATCGCGAGGTCGCGCTCGTCGTACTTCGAGCGCATCTCGGGGAACTCGTATCCGAGCGCCGCGTCGACGTCGATGAACGCGTTGCCGCCCTTGCTGACGCCGGCCTCGACGTTCTTCATGATCGGATCGAGCGACTCCGCGAGGTGCGCGGGGTGCGTGGTGCGCTCGAACGACGCGATGTCCTTCATCGCCTCGCGCACGTCCTCCGCGCTCACCTTGCGCCCGAGCCGGAACGTCTTCCCCTCGGTGCGCTCCCAGCGCAGCTTGCCGTAGAACCCGCCGCCGACCTCGTAGAGGCCGCCGGTGTCCTCGTGGCTCTCGTGCGACAGCTCCACCACGAGCGCGGTCACGTACTCGGGCTGGAGCGCGTCGAGCAGGTTCTGCGGCAGCACCGTCTCGGTCATGCGCGAGCCGGCGACCGGCGCGATCGTGTTGACGATCACGTTGTTCTTGCGGCCCTCGATCGCGAGCGTGTTCGACAGGCCGACGAGGCCGAGCTTCGCCATCGCGTAGTTCGCCTGGCCGAAGTTGCCGTAGATGCCGGCGGCGCTCGCGGTGAAGAGGATGCGGCCGTACTTCTGGTCGCGCATGTACGGCCACGCCGCGTGCGTGCACGCGAACGCGCCCTTCACGTGGACGCGATAGACGAGATCCCAGTCCTGCTCCGTCATCTTCTGGAACGAGACGTCGCGCAGGATGCCGGCGTTGTTGATCAGGATGTCGACGCGGCCGAACGCATCGATCGCGGTCCTGATGATCGCCGCGCCGTTCTCGACCGAGTCGTGGTTCGCGACCGCCTCGCCGCCCGCCTCCTCGATCTCGGCAACCACCTTGTCGGCCGCGGTCGCGCTCGCGCCCTCGCCGGTGTGCGAGCCGCCGAGGTCGTTGACGACCACCTTCGCGCCGCGGCGCGCGAGCTCGAGCGCGTGCGAGCGACCGAGACCGTTGCCCGCACCCGTGACCACGGCGACCTTGCCGTCGAACCGGAGATCCTGCGACATCGACGTTCCTCCTGATCGCGGCCCGGAAAAAGGGTCCGCGCCGGCGCGAGCACCGTTTGGTTTCACTCGCGATATTTCGTGCGCGAAATACTTCCGGGCTCTCGAACGGAAGTCAATGCGCGCTCGTGAGCGTGCGGCAGAACGCCACATTCCTGAATGAAATCGGGTACTCCTGAGCTGTTCAGAGCTGCCGGCGGTACCGACTCGGATGCTGGACGCACGCTCGCTCCGGGCCTTCTCCGCCGTCGCGCTGCTGGCTCTCGGATGTGACGTCGGAGCGGCCTCGGAGCGCCGCGATGCGGCGGCCGCCGCGCCGCGCTCGGACGGTGCGCGCGCGCACGATGCGGGCGCACACGACGCGAGCTCGTCGTACGAAGAGGCCGACGCCGCCCCCGCTGCGATCGGACTCGACGCGGGCGCCGGACCGGACGCGACCGACGC
>JALYRN010001080.1 GCA_030855295.1 Myxococcota bacterium
CGCGTGATCCTCGCGCGCCCGGGGCTCTCCGCGCAGCTCGGCACCGGGCCCGCGCGCCTGCTCCGCAGCGCGATCACGCGCGCGCTCACGCCGATCCGGATCGCATCGCGGATCGAAGACGCGACCGCGACGTTCCTCTCCTCGCTGATGCTCGATCACTACCTGCAGACCTCCGATCGCCGCCCCGGTGCGCCGCTCGGCGATCGCGAGGCGACGATCGTGCGCGCCGCGATGGAGCAGGCGTGGGCGGACTCGGGGCTCGAGGCGCTGCGCACGGTGCCGGTCGGCATCGCCGAGCTCTTCGTGCACGCCGCGAAGGCGACGGTGCAGCTCGACACCGAGGGCCGCGGGCCCGTCGAGCGCTTCGTCGACGCGCTGCTCGACGGCGCCGCCGATGCGCCCGACGATCTGATGCAGCGCATGCGCGATCACTTCGATGCCGCGATCGCGGCGCGCTCGGGAGAGCTCACGCGGTGACGAACGGGCGGACGGCGCCCGACGGGCGCCGCGTCGTGGTCAAGGTCGGCAGTCGATCGCTGGTGGGAGACCCCGGCGGCCCCGACGCGTGGAAGCGGGGCTTCGCGCACCTCGCGAGCGAGGTCGCGGCGCTCCGTGCGCAGCGCCGCGCGGTGCTCGTGGTGTCGTCGGGCGCGATCGCGCTCGGCCGCAGCGCGCTCGGGCTCGAGCGACGTCCGACCGAGATCGCGCTGCTGCAGGCGTGCGCGGCGGTCGGGCAGAGCCGGCTGATGCGCGCTTGGGAGGAGGCGTTCGCGCCGTTCGGGGTGCCGGTGGGCCAGCTGCTGCTGACGCACGCGGACCTCGCGGATCGCGAGCGCTACCTGAACGCGCGCGCGGCGCTCGATGCGCTGTGGGAGCTCGGCGCGGTCCCGATCATCAACGAGAACGACACGGTCGCGGTCGAGGAGATCAAGTTCGGCGACAACGATCAGCTCGCGGCGATGGTGGCGACGCTGGCCGGGGCCGATCTGCTGGTGCTGCTGACCGACGTCGAGGGGCTGCTCGACGAGCACGGCGCGCGCGTTCCGCTGGTCACCGACCTCGCCGAGGCGAGCAAGCTCGTCGGCGCGAGCAAGGGCGATCTCGGCAGCGGCGGGATGGCCAGCAAGCTCGACGCGGCGCGACGGGCGAGCCTGCGCGGGGTGCCGGTCGTGATCGGCGACGCGCGGGATCCGCACATCCTGACGAAGGTGATCGCTGGTGATGACGTCGGCACGCTGTTCGCGCCGGTGGGCGCTCGGCTCGCGAGCCGCAAGCACTGGATCGCGTACACGCTGCGCCCGCGAGGGGCGCTCTTGCTCGACGCCGGCGCCACCCAGGCGATCCGGTCGGGAGGACGCTCGCTGCTGCCGGCGGGTGTGATCGGCGTGCGGGGCGACTTCGCCGCGGGCGACGCCGTCGTGCTCATGGACGCGGCCGGGGTCGAGGTCGCGCGCGGGCTCGCGCGGTACGCGACGCGCGACGTGGCGAAGCTCGCAGGCGCGCGGACCAAGGACATTGTCTCGATCCTCGGGTTCTACGGCGGCGACGAGCTCGTCCACCGCGACGATCTCGTCGTGCTCTGATCTGAGCCGACAGGAGTGCTTGCCCCGGAGGGACCGGACGGGAGCGCGGAGCCGCCGATCGACGGCTGCTGCGCGCGCGCGCTAGCATCGGAGCGATGGTGTCCTCGCATTCGCGCCGCGCGCTCTCGGTCTTGCTGGTGAGTGGGGGGCTCCTGGTCGGCGCCTCCGGGTGCGCGAGCGGAGGCGCGCCCGAGACCACGTTCGACGCCGGGCGGAGCGCGACCCCAGGCGACGGCGGGGTGCCCGCCGACGACGCGCGATCGAGCATCGATGCGCAGCTCGACACCGATGGCGGCGCGGTCGGCTGCGAGGGCGCGACGGAATGCGACGACGGCGACGCCTGCAACGGCGCCGAGTCGTGCGAGGCCGGTCGCTGTGTGCCGGGGCTCGCGGTCGACTGCGACGACAGCATCGAGTGCACCGCCGACGCGTGCGACGCCGCGACGGGGCTGTGCACGCACCCCGCGGACGACGCGCGCTGCAGCGCCGACATGATCTGCGACCCGATCGACGGCTGTGAGACTCCGGTGGCGTGCGAGAGCGACGCGGCGTGCGACGACGGCATCTTCTGCAACGGCATCGAGTCGTGCGAGCCGGCGACGGGCTGCCGTCGTTCGGCGGCGCCGACCTGCGACGACGCAGTCGCGTGCACGATCGACGCGTGCGATGCGGGGCTGGACGCATGCGTCAGCGCGACGAGCGACGCGGCCTGCGACGACGGGCTCGCCTGCAACGGCGCGGAGCGCTGCGATGCGGCCGCTGGGTGTGCGGCCGGCGTCGCGATCGTGTGCAGCGACGCAATCGCGTGCACCGCGGACACGTGCGTCGAGCCGGGCGGCACATGCGTCTCGGCAGGGCCGGACATGGACCGCGACGGCTTCGTCGTCGCGGGATGCGCCGGCGGGGGCGACTGCAACGACCTCGCCCCCGCGATCCACCCCGGCGCCACCGAGATCTGCGACGGAGTCGACGACGACTGCAGCGGCGTCGCGGACGACGGCCCCGGCATGGCGTGCGCAGCCGGCTCGGCGCCTCAGGCCTGCACGACCTCGTGCGGGACGAGCGGCGCCCGCG
>JALYRN010001081.1 GCA_030855295.1 Myxococcota bacterium
CGCCGGACGCGCGCGTCGTGCAGCTCCCGGCGCCGGCGATCCTGTGGCGCTTCGACGAGGGCGCCGGCGGGCGCGCGCTCGACAGCTCCGGCTCGAGCGCGCTCGTCCACCTGCGCATCGAGGACCCGGCGGCGATCGAGTGGCTCGACGACGCGCTCGCGCTGCGCGCTCCGACACGGCTCGTGAGCGAGCGCGCGCCCATCGAGCTCGTCGAGGCGATCCGCTCGTCGTCGGCGTTCACGATCGAGGCGTGGATCGTCCCGGCGGAAGAGGTCGTGGATCAGACGCGGCGCATCGTGTCGCTCTCGGCGAGCGTGAGCTCGCGCGACTTCACGCTCGCGCAGGGCGCGCTCTCGACCGAGCCCGCCAGCGACGCGTACGTCCTGCGCGTCCGCGCGGGCGGGAGCACGAACGGGCTGCCCATGCTCTCGACCGGTCCCGGACACGCGCGCGCGCAGCTGACGCAGGTCGTCGCGGTGCACGCGCCCGGCGGGCTCGAGACGATCTACGTCGACGGCGCTCCGGTCGTGAGCGGCGCGCGGGAGGGCGACCTCGGGTCGTGGGCCGACGACCATCTCTTCGCGATCGGCGACGAGCACGGCACCGGGACCGATGTGCGCCGCGCGTGGCTGGGCGAGCTGCACCTGGTGGCGATCTACCCGCACGCGCTCGACGCCCGCGACGTCGAGGCGCTGCGCGCCGCGGGGCCGACCGCGCGCTGAGGATCGTCGTGCGCGCTGCCGGCGAGGTTCGCCGTGGGCGATCGCGGTGCGTCGATCGCCGAAAGTCGGCGCGCTCCGCAGCCGTTCGTGGCAAACGGTAGCGATCGCGCCTGGCGGGGGCGACCGGGGGGACGATGCCGGACTTCGAGATCGTGCTCGGGCTGCTCGTGTGCGGCGGATCGCCGCTCGTCGCCGCGATCGTGATCGCGATCGCGATCGTCGCGCGTCCACGGAAGGACCGCGAGCTCGAGGGTCGCGTGTCGCAGCTCGAGTACGAGCTGACGCAGGCGCGAGCCTCGTACGACGCGGTGACGACGCGCGTGAAGCAGCTCGAGGCGCGGGTGCGCGGCGGCGCGCAGGTGGCGTCCGTCGACGCGGCGATCGAGCGCGGCTCGGGGATCGAGAGCGCGCGGGCGGTGGCGCCGGTGATCGCGGCCGAGAACGCGGGCGCGCGCGTCGCGACCGAGCCGGGGCCGGTGCCGGTCACGGGTCCCGAGCCCGCTCCTGAGATCGTCTCGGCTCCGGAGCCCGCGTCGACATCCGTCCCCGCATCCGATCCGGTGCCTCTGCCCGAGTCGGCCGCCGCATCCGCGACCGCATCCGCGACCGCACCGGCGTCCGCATCCGATCCCGCGTCCGCGACCGCACCGGCGTCCGCGACCGCTCCCGGTCCCGCACCAGAGCCCACGTCCGGCTCGCTCCCGCCTCCTCCCCCTGCCGACTCCGATGGCGGCTGGGAGCGCTGGGTCGGCGTGCGCGGCGCGGCAGCGCTCGGCGCGATGATCCTCGTCCTCGCGGGGCTCTACTTCTTCCAGTACTCGATCGAGCACGGCTGGATCGGCCCAGCGATGCGCGTCGCGCTCGGCGGCCTCGCGGGCATCGGCTGCGTCGTCGCGTCGGAGTGGCCGCTGCGCACGCGCTTCCCCGCGCTCTCGGGATGGATCGCGGGAGCAGGCATCGCGATCCTCTACATCACCTCGTGGGCCGCGAGCTCGGTGTTCCAGCTCGTTCCGGTCGCGGCGTCGGGCGCGCTGATGGTGGTCGTCACGATCGCGTGCTCGGTGCTTTCGGTGCGGCGCAGCTCGCTCCCGATCGCGCTGCTGGGCCTGACCGGCGGCTTCCTGACGCCGCTCGCGCTCTCGACCGGACAGGACCGGCCGATCCCGCTCTTCGCGTACCTGCTGCTGCTCGACGCCGGCATGCTGGCGATCGCGTATCGGCGCCGCTGGCCCGCGCTCGGGCTCTTCTCGTTCGCCGCGACCGCGCTCTACCAGCTGCTCTGGCTGTTCGGCCGGATGCGCGCCGACACGCTGCTGATCGGTGTGGCGGTCGTCGTCGCGTTCTCGGCGCTCTTCGTGCTCTTCCCGCGTCCGCGCGAGGCCGAGACGGGCGACGGATCCGCCGGTGCGCCCACGAGCGCGTCGCGCGGGATGATCACGATGCTGCGCGCCGGCGCGGTGCTCTATCCGTTCCTCCTCGCGCTCGCGTTCACCAGCGAGTCGCACGGGGCGATGGGCCTCGGCGCGACCGCGGGGCTGCTCGTCGTGCTGTCGATCGCCGGCTCGGTGGTCGCGCGACGCGACGGGATGCCCATCCTCGCGCTGCTCGCGGCGAGCGGCGCGGTCGGCGTGCTCGCGCTCGGTCTGCTGCAGTGGCCGCTGACCTCGTGGAGCGAGGCGCTCGGGCCGCTCGGGCTGGCGCTCGCGATCGGCCTGGTGTTCACCGTGGCGAGCGAGCTCGATCGCGAGGGCCGCGCCGAGATCGCGCTCGCGTCCGCGGTCGCGACCACCGGGACGATCGGCGTCTCCCTCCTGGTCGTGCTCGCGCGCGAGCCGCTGTGGCTGCCGTTCGCGATCACGTGGGCGCTGCTCCTCGCGCTCGCGCTGCGACAGGCGTGCCGCGAGGGCCGCGCGTGGCTCGCGAT
>JALYRN010001082.1 GCA_030855295.1 Myxococcota bacterium
GCTCGCGCCCGCCGAGCCGGGCTTCGAGGACGTGTTCCTCGCGCGCGTCGCGCTCGCGCATCGCCGCGCCGCCGCGGAGGCCGCGTGAGCGAGCACGCGATCGAGGTGGCACACCTCTCTCGTACGTTCGACGCGTTCCGCGCCGTCGACGACGTCTCGTTCGCCGTCCGGCGCGGCGAGATCTTCGGCTACCTCGGCGCGAACGGGGCCGGCAAGTCGACGACCATCCGCATGCTCTGCGGGCTGCTCGCGCCGAGCGCGGGCCGCGCGATCGTCGCCGGCGCCGACGTCGGCCGCGAGCCCGAGCGCGTGAAGCGCGGCATCGGGTACATGTCGCAGAAGTTCTCGCTCTACCTGGACCTCACGGTCCGCGACAACCTCGAGTTCTTCGGCGGCATCTACGGCGCGTCGGGCCGCGCGCTGCGCGCACGCATCGACGAGGTGCTCGAGCGCATCGACATGCGCGCGCTCGAGGGCGCCCAGACCGGCGAGCTGCCGGGCGGTCTCCGCCAGCGCCTCGCGCTCGGCTCGGCGCTGCTGCACCGCCCCGGCATCGTGTTCCTCGACGAGCCGACGGCGGGCGTCGATCCGAGCTCGCGCCGCGAGTTCTGGACGCTGATCCGCGAGCTCGCGCGCGACGGCACGACCGTGTTCGTGACCACGCACTACATGGACGAGGCCGAGTACTGCGCGCGCATCGGCCTGATGGTCGCCGGCCGACTCGTCGCGCTCGACACCCCGGCCGCGCTCAAGCGCGAGCTCGTGTCCGGCACCATGCTGCGCGTCGAGGGCGAGGGTCTCTCTCGCACGCTGCGGTCGCTGCGCGAGCAGCGCGGCGTGATCGCCGCACAGGCGTTCGGCGCCGGGCTGCACGTGCGCATCGATCCCGCGCGCACCACCGAGGAGGCGATCAGGGCCGCGCTCACCGAGGCCGGCGCGTTCGTCCGCTCGCTCGCGCCGGTCGAGCCCACCCTCGAGGACGTCTTCCTCGCCGCCGCCGACGTCCACACCGAGACCGCGATCCGGAACGTCCAGGCCGAGGCCGGAGCGCGCCCATGATCCGCTTCGTCACCCGCGTGCTCGCGATCGCCGGCAAGGAGGTGCTCCACGTGCGGCGCGACGTGCGCACGCTCTATCTCGCGCTCGGCATGCCGGTCGTGCTGCTCGTGCTGTTCGGGTACGGCGTCAGCTTCGATCTCGGCGAGATCCCGATCCTCGTCGTCGATCAGGACGACACCGAGGCGAGCCGTGCGCTGGTGCAGCGCATGACCGCGGCGGGCGAGATGATCGAGGTCGCGCGCGTCTCCGATCCGTCCGAGGTCGCGGCGCGGTTCGAGCGCGGAGAGGGCTCGGCCGCGCTGATCGTGCCCCGCGGCTTCGCGCGCGATCTCGGCGCCGGGCGCCCCACGTCCGTCCAGCTCCTGGTCGACGGCAGCGACAACGCCACCGCGACGCAGGTGATCGCGAAGGCCGACGCGCTGCTCGCGAGCGCGGGCGCGGCGCTGACGATCGGCGCGCTGCGATCGCCCGGCGCTGCGACACCGCCGATCGAGGCGCGCGTGACGACGTGGTTCAACCCCGGCGGGCGCTCGGCGCTCTTCCTCGTGCCCGGCCTGACGGCCTATGTGCTCGCGATCGTCGCCGTCCTGCTGACCGCGCTGACGATCGCGCGCGAGTGGGAGCGCGGCTCGATGCAGCAGCTCTTCGCGACGCCGGTGTCGCGCGTCGAGATCGTGATCGGCAAGCTGCTGCCCTACCTCGCCCTCGGCGTCGTCGCCGCGCTGCTGGTGCTCGCGTCGGGCGCGTGGCTCTTCGACGTGCCGATGCGCGGCGATCCGGCGGTGCTCGCGCTCGCGTCGCTCCTCTTCCTGCTCGGGATGCTCGGACAGGGGCTGCTGATCTCGGTGATCGCACGCAACCAGATGGTCGCGACGCAGGTCGCGACGATGAGCTCGATGCTGCCCTCGATGCTGCTCTCGGGCTTCATGTTCCCCATCGAGAACATGCCGCTGCCGCTGCAGGCGATCTCCTCGGTCGTGCCGGCGCGCTACTTCGTCGACGCGCTGCGCGGCGTGCTCCTGCGCGGCAACGGCGCCGCCGAGCTGTGGCGCGATCTGGTCGCGCTCGCGGTCTTCGCGATCGCCGTGCTCGCGCTCGCCACCCTGCGCTTCCGGCGCCAGCTCGCCTGAGGAAGGAGACGCGCATGCTCCTCGCCTCGCTCCGAGCGGTCGTGAAGAAGGAGATCCGGCAGACGATCCGCGATCGCCGGATGATGTTCCTCCTCCTCGCGGCGCCGCTCCTGCAGCTCTTCGTGTTCGGCAACGCCGTCGACCTCGATGTCGATCGCGTCCCGACGGTGGTGCTCGACGCCGACGACACCCGCGCCTCGCGCGACCTCGTGCGGCGCATGCTCGCCGACGGAACGCTGCTGCGCACCGAGCGCGCGCTCGATCTCGCCGAGGTCGAGCGCATGCTGATCGACGGGCGCGCGAGCGCCGCGATCATCGTGCCCGCCGGCCTCTCTCGCGCGATCGCGCGCGGCGTTCCCGGAGAGCCCGCGACGGTGCAGGTGCTGATCGACGGCACCAACCCGAACCGCAGCAACGTCGCCGCGAGCGCGGCCGGCCGCTTCCTCCGCATCGC
>JALYRN010000231.1 GCA_030855295.1 Myxococcota bacterium
CGGCTCGCCAGCCCGAGCTCGACCAGCAGCCGCGCGAGCGTGGTGCGGTCGCCGCTCGCCTCGACACCGCCCGCGACGACCCGCGCGTCGCCCGCGATCGCCGCGATCTCGGTGGCGAGGAGCGGCTCGAGGCCGGGCGCACAGGCAGCGAAGAAGGCGAGCTTCACGCGGCGAGTCCTACCTCGGGCCGGACCGCGCGTCCGAGGGTTTCGACACCTGCTCTGCGATCACCGGCGCGCTCGGGGACGGCGGGGTGGGCTAGGCTCCGTCGCCGTGCGGTGGAGAGCGTCGGGGCGAGCGCTGGAGCGGCGGCTGATCGCGGTCGTCGTCGCGCTCGCGACGCTGCTCGCGATCAACGACGCGCTGCCGTACCTCGGCCTGCGCGACGACTCGTGCCAGACGATGTTCTCGTCGCTGGAGTGGGGTGAGGACTGGAACAACCACCTCTTCGTGCCGCAACGCGCGGCCTCGGACGTGTGGGCGTACCTCGACCTGCGTGAGGTCGCGATCGAGCCGCCGCCCGGTGAGCGGCGCCTGCGCTTCGTCGCGGAGTGGCTCGAGGCGCCGGGTCGCGAGCACAACACCGAGGCGGTGCGCGTCGCGATCGATCAGCTCTGCGCGGCGGGGCATCGCGTCAGCCTCGGAGCGCGGCGCTCCGATCGCCGAGGCCGAGCGTTCACGCATCACCAGGACGCGTGCGCGGTCGCGTCGCTGTCGTCGCCGCATCGATGGCTGCCGGTGCGGCTCTACGAGACCGACGTACCGACGCAGCCGCGTCGGCGACCCGGTCGCGCGGAGCCGGAGTGATCGCGGCGCCGATCCGCGACCTGCGGCTGCGGGCGTACCTCGCGCTGCTGGTGCCGGGCTTCGTCGGGCACGCGCTGCAGCTGACGGCGGAGGACGTGCCGTGGGAGGAGATGGCGCTGCGCCGCTACTGGATCACCCCGGGCTGGCATCTCTACCTGCCGCCGGAAGTGCCGGCGCTGATCGCGGTGCTGCTCGCGATCGCCGTGCTCGGGCTCGCGCTCCGGCCGTCGCGCGCGACGCTCCTCGCCGTCTCGGCGCTCTACTTCGCACACTACGCGACGTATCCGTTCCGCATCCGCAACCACATGACGGCGATGCTCTCGGGGCTCGTCGTGGTGTCGCTCGTGTGGCTGGTCGCGCGCGCGAGCGGCGCGCTGACGAAGGAGCGATCGGAGGCGCGGCGGGTCGATCGCGTCGCGGTGACGGGGCTCGCGGCCGCGATCACGGTGACGTACTTCTTCGCCGGTGTGCACAAGCTCAACGCGGGCTTCACCGATCCGAGCGCAGCGGAGCCGAGCTCCGCGGTCGACGGGCTGACGACGTTCTGGATCTACGGCGATCTCGGGCCCGCGCCGCCCGCCGGGATGGTGTACCTGGCGATCTGGGGAACGATCGCGATCGAGCTGCTCGCGCCGGTGATCGCGTGGCGCGTGCGACGGCTGAGCTTCGCGACGATTCTCGTGCTGATGCTCTTCCACGTGCCGCACGTGGCCGTGATGAACGTCGCGGACTATCCGATGATCGCGAGCGCGTTCTTTCCGGCGCTGATCTCGCGTGGGCAGGCGCGCATCGTCGCGCGGCACCTCGGGCCGTCGCGCTGGACCGTGTCGGGCGCGCTGATCGGGATCGCGACGCAGCTGTGGTTCCTGCCGTGGTGGGGACGGCTGACGATCTTCGGGATCTTCGTGCTCGCGCTGTGGGGGTGGGCCGCGGGCGCGATGGCGCGCGCGTCGTGGCGCTCGTGGTCTCGCGCCCGCGCACGCCCCGTCGCGAACAGGGATAGGATGGCGGCATGAAGGTGCTGGTCACGGGCGGCGCGGGGTTCCTCGGAGCGCACCTCGCGCGCGAGCTCGTCGGGCGCGGGCGAGAGGTCGTGGTGCTCGACGATCTCTCGGGCGGGCTTCGCGAGAACGTCCCCGAGGGCGCCGAGCTGGTGGTCGGCAGCATCTGCGACGTCGAGCTGGTCGCGCGCCTCTTCCGCGAGCATCGCTTCGAGGTGGTGTTCCACCTCGCGGCCTACGCGGCCGAGGGGCTCTCGCACTTCATCCGCCGGTACAACTACACGAACAACGTCGTCGGCAGCGTGACGCTGATCAACGAGGCGATCCGCCACCGCACGCGGCGCTTCGTGTTCACGTCGTCGATCGCGGTGTACGGCGCGGGCGAGCTCCCGCTGCGCGAGACGCACACGCCGCACCCCGAGGACCCCTACGGGATCGCGAAGCTCGCGGTCGAGCAGGACCTCGCCTCGGCGTTCTCGCAGTTCGGCCTCGAGCACACGATCTTCCGGCCGCACAACCTCTACGGGGCGCACCAGAGCATGCGCGACCGCTATCGCAACGTCGTCGGGATCTTCCTGAACCAGGCGATGCAGGGGAAGCCGCTCACGATCTTCGGCGACGGAACGCAGACGCGCGCGTTCACGTACGTCGGCGACGTGATCGGCGCGCTCGCCGAGAGCGGCTGGCACGACGGCGCGCGCAACCAGGTCTTCAACGTCGGCGGCGATCGCGCGTTCACGGTGCGCGAGCTCGCCGAGACGGTGCTCCGCGTGACCGGCGCGCGCTCGGATCTGCGTCACCTCCCCGCGCGCAACGAGGTCGCGCACGCGTGGTCGGATCACACGCGGCTGCGCGAGGTGTTCGGCGCGGGCGAAGAGACGGAGCTCGAGGACGGGCTGCGCCGCACGTGGGCGTGGGCGCGCTCCGTGGGCCCGAGCGAGACGCCGCCCTTCGCCGCGATCGAGCTCGACGACGGCCTCCCCGCCATCTGGCGCGACGCCTAGCGCGTGAACTGACGAGCGCGCCCCCGGAGCGCCTGTGATAGCGTCCCGGCCCGACGATGCTGGGCGGAAAACGAGTCGCGGTGGTGCTTCCCGGGCTGAACGTCGCCACGACGTTGCAGCGCACGCTCGAGGCGATCCCGCCAGGGTTCGTCGACGACACGATCTTCGTCGACGACGGCAGCACCGACGGCTCGGGCGAGCTCGGGCTCGCGCTCGGCTGTCACGTGTTCCGGCACTCGCGGAACCGCGGCTACGGCGCCGCGCAGAAGACCGGCTATCGCGAGGCGCTGCGCCTCGGCGCCGACGTCGTCGTGATGGTGCACCCGGACTTCCAGTACAAGCCCGAGCTCGTCCCGGCGATGGCGTCGATGATCGTGTTCGGCGGCTACGACATCGCGCTCGGTTCGCGGCTCTTGATGCGCGGCGCGCTCGCGGGCGGGATGCCGCCGTGGAAGTACGTCGTCAACCGCGCGCTGACGGTGTTCGAGAACACGCTGATGGGCGCGGGGCTCTCGGAGTACCACACCGGCTACCGCGCCTTCTCGCGCTCGGTGCTCGAGGCGCTCCCGCTCGCCGAGAACCGCGATGACTACGTATTCGACAACGAGCTGCTCGCGCAGGCGATCCACTTCGGGCGACCGATCGGCGAGCTGAGCTGCCCGGCGAATTACTTCGACGGCATGCAGACGATCACCTTCCTGCCGGGCGTGAAGTACGGCATCGGCTGCGTTCGCACCGCGTCGATCATGCGGATGCACCGCGCGGGCGTCGCGCGCTCGCCGCTCTTCGATCCGAACGGCCGCAAGCTGGGCGACTGGACGGAGGGAGCGCCGCTCGAGGTGCCGCTGCCGCAGCGGGCGAGCGCATGATCGCGACCGAGGCGCGGCCGGGGCCGATCGCGGTGATCGGTCTCGGGTACGTGGGCTGCGTCGAGGCGGCGGTGCTGGCGGCCTCGGGCACCACCGTGATCGGCGTCGATCGACGGCAGGCAGTGGTCGACGCGATCGCCGAGGGGCGCGAGCCGATCGTGGAGCCGGGGCTGGGCGAGCGGATCGCCGCCGCGCGCGCGCTCGGGACGCTGCGGGCGACCACCGATCTCGCGAGCGCGGTGGCGTCGAGCGTCGGTGCGCTGGTCTGCGTCGGCACGCCTCGCGGGCCGAACGGAGAGCTCGACGAGCGCGACGTGCTCGAGGCGTGCGAGTCGATCGCGCGCGCGGTGCCGCCCGGCGCGTCGTACGTGATCGTGGTGCGCAGCACGGTGCCGCCGGGGCTCTACGGGCGGGCGCGCGCGCGGATCGCGACGGCGCTCGCGGAGCGTGGGGTGCGCTCGAGCGTCGCGCTCGCGCTCAACCCCGAGTTCCTGCGCGAGGGCAGCGCGGTGCGTGATCGCGAGGAGCCCGAGCTGGTCGTCTACGCGACCGAAGACGACGCGGCGGCGGAGCTGGTGCAGTCGATCTGGGCCGCGCACGCCGATCGGCTTCCGCCGGGGGGCATCGTGCGCACCGATCCGGCGAGCGCCGAGGTGCTCAAGCTCGTCGCCAACGCGTGGCACGCGCTCAAGGTCTCGTTCGCCAACGAGGTCGCGCGCATCGCGCGGCCGATCGGCGTCGATCCCTTCGAGGTGATGGAGCTGCTCTGCCGCGATCGGAAGCTCAACACGTCGGCGGCGTACCTGCGGCCGGGCATGCCGTTCGGCGGCGCGTGCCTGGTGAAGGACGTGTCGGCGCTGGAGGCGTTCGCGCGCGCCGAGGGCGTCTCGGTGCCGGTGCTCGCGGGCGTGCTCGGCTCGAACCGCGCGCACCTCGATCACATCGTCGCCGCGGTGCTCGCGCGCGCACCGAAGCGCGTCGCGGTGATCGGCATCGGGTTCAAGCCCGGCGCCGCCGACGTGCGCGACAGCGCGCCGGTGACGCTGGTGCAGGCGCTGCTCGATGCGGGGCTCGACGTCGCGGTGTCCGACTCGGCGGTGCTCGATGCGCGCGTGCCGCCGCTCGGTCTGCTCGCGCTCGAGGCGGCGCTCGACTTCACGGGATCGGGCACCTCCGCCAGCGGGACGGTGACTCGGGCGCGCGCGGTGGCGAGCGTCGCGGAGGCGGTCGAGGGCGCCGACGTGGTGGTGGTCGCGCATCCGTCGGAGCTCGATCGACGCGCGCTCGTCGCGCTCTGGGCCGAGGGGCGCGGGCCGCGCGGCGTGGTGCTCGACGCGGGCGGCGAGCTCTCGCGCAAGCTCACGCCGCCCGAGCGAGAGGCGCTCGCGCCGGTGATCGTGCTGCGCGCCGGGAGGGTCTGACGCGTGCGTAACGACTGGAAACTGCTGATGATCCCGACGCACCCCGGGGTCCAGTACCACTTCACGCGGGTCGGTCTTCCGACGTACTTCCTCGGGCACTGGGATCAGTTCGGGTACTGGCGTCCGCAGGAGCCGAACGTCGTCAACGTGCTGCCGGCGTTCGAGGACGCGCAGCTCGAGTGGGGCCCCGCGGAGTACGCGAAGCTGCTCGACGGAACGCTCGAGGGGCAGCCGCAGGTCGGCTGGCCCGAGCGCTACGACCTCGCGTGGCTGATGTTCAACTGGCAGTTCAAGCTCTTCCGCGATCGCCCGGGCAAGAAGCTCTATCGCGTCGCGAAGGTCGCGGAGCTCGAGCCGGAGGAGTGGGACGAGCTGCTCGGCCGCGACGACTTCACCGTCGTCAGCTTCTATCCGAACACCGCCCTGTGGCTGAAGCAGGAGAAGGGCGTCGATGTGCCCTACGTGCCGCTCGGGCTCGACGCCGAGGCGTACGGCGGGTGGACCGGGCACGAGAAGCGCGTGCTCTCGATCATCCACAGCTACCGCGAGCGCGGCTGGCACTACCGGCAGTACCGCGAGGCGATGGAGGGGCTGCCCGCGCTGCACGTCGATCACCTCGACGACGCCCAGGAGAAGGTCTCGTACGCCGGCATCCAGGAGCTCCTGCGGAGCTCGCGCGTGTACCTCCACGACGGCGAGCAGGAGTACACGATCACGCTGATCGAGGCGCTGATGACCGGCATGCCGATCGTCTCGTTCCGCATCCCGGGGATCGAGCGCTACGTGATCGACGGCGAGAACGGCTTCGTCTGCGACTCTGCGAGCGAGGTGCGCGACCGCTGCCGGATGCTGCTCGAGGACGACGCGCTCGCCGAGACGATGGGACGCGCGAGCCGCGCGCTCGCGGTGCGCGACTACGGTGAGGCGCGCTGGCGCGCGCAGTGGATCGAGATCGTCGATCGCTATCTCTCGAGGCCATGAGCGCTCCGCACGGTGCGAGCCGGTCGTTCCCGCGCGTCGGGGCGAGGGAGCTGGCGATCGCGCTCGGGGCCGCGACGGCGTGGGCGCTCGTGGTGCGCCCCGGGCCGCTCTCGCTGCCGTACTTCTGGGACGAGGCCGACGTGTACGCGCCGGGCGCGCGCTGGCTCGCGGAGCACGATCTCGATCCGACGCCGGGGCACTTCCCCGACGACTGGTCGCGCGGTCATCCGCCGCTCTTCTATTGGATCGCGGCGCTCGCCTTCCGCGTGCTCGGCTCGGGGCCGGCGGTCGGGCACGCGGTGATCGTGCCGTTCACGGCGCTCGCGCTCGCGGCGACGTACGCGCTCGGCGCAGAGCGGGCAGGGCGAGCGGTGGGGCTCGGCGCGGCGGCGCTGCTCGCGACGAGCCCGCTGTTCCTGTCGATGGGCGCGTTCCTGCTGCCGGAGATGCCGCTCACGGCGCTGACGGTGCTCGCGATCTGGATGGTGTCGCGCGGGCACGTCGGGGTCGCCGCGATGCTCGGCGTCGCGATGGTCTGGACCAAGGAGACGGGGGTCTTTCCCGCGCTCGCGATCGCCGGCGGGCTCTTCGTGCAGGCGGCGCGGGCCGGCGAGCTCCGGAGGGCGCTGCGACCGATCGCGATCTCGCTCCTGCCGCTCGCGGCGCTCGCGCTCTTCTTCGTGTGGCAGCGCGCGAACGCGGGGTACTTCGTCTTCCCGCATCACCAGAACCTGTTCTCGGATCGCGCGCTCGCGATCGAGAACGCGTGGACGGTCGTGCCGTCGACGTTCCTCTGGCACGGGCGCTGGGTCGCGACGCTCGCGGGGATCGCGGCCGCCATCGTGCTCTCGGTACGGCGCGCGTGGCCGGCGTCGCTGCGCGCCGACGCGACGAACGTCGCGCTGGTGCTCCTGGTGATCGGCAACGCGATCTTCTTCGCGAAGTCGTTCTGGCTCGAGCGCTATGCGCTGCCGGCGCATCCCGGCGTGTGCGTGCTGATCGCGGTCGCGATCGTCTCGGCGGCGTCGCTGGCGCCGCGCTCGGCGCGGGCGCTGCTCGCAGGCGCGCCGCTCGTGATCGCGAGCGGGCTCGGGATGCTCTCGCTACGCGCGACCGGCACGACCGACGCGCCCGAGCACACGTTCGCGTTCGCCGACGTGGCCCTGAGCCACCGCGAGGCGTTCGCGCGGATCGCGGCGGCGCACGCGGGCGCGCTGGTCGTGACGACCTGGCCGATGACGACCGAGCTGCGCGAGCCGTGGCTCGGGTTCGTGCCGTCGCCGGTGCGCGCGATCCACCCCGATCACCTCGGCGATCATCCGGACTGGACGCCCGACGTCGTGCTCGTCGATGCGAGCTCGACCAACGCCGAGCGGCTGCGCACGCTCGCGCGCGAGCACGGGATGGAGCGACGCGAGACGATCGCGCGCGGGGACGCGCCGGAGCTCGAGCTGTGGTCGCGATGAAGCGCGAGCGCGCGGCGATCGCGGTCGCGATCGGCGTCGTCGCAATCGCGACGGCGTGGCTCTTCGCGCCGCTATTGATCGGCGCGCTGACCGGCGCGCCGCGCTTCTTCGAGTGGGACGTGCCGGAGCAGTACTGGCCCGACCTCGTGTACCTGTGCCGCTCCCTCCACCAAGGCGAGCTGCCCTACTGGAACCCTTACGATCACGGAGGCTATCCGTACTACGCGGATCCTCAGGCGACGATCTACTCGCCGCTCGCGTGGGGGATCTGCGCCGTCGCGGGGCCGGCGCCCGGGCTCGGCTGGCAAGAGGCGCGGGTGGTGATCGGGTTCCTCTGCGCGGGGCTGTTCGCGCTGCTGTGGCTGCGTCGTCTCGGCGCGAGCTGGGCGGCCGCCTCGGTCGGCGCGGTGCTGCTCGAGTCGGCGCCGTTCATGCGGCACAACTGGGAGCTCAACCTGACGAGCGCGATCGGGTTCTTCCCGATGGTGCTCTGGGCGCTCGAGCGCACGCTGCAGGAGCGACGGCTGCGAGACGCCGCGCTGCTCGCGCTGGCCGAGGCGATGCTGGTGTGGTCGGGCTCGCCGCCCGCCGCGTGGCTCGCGGGGAGCTTCACCGCGCTGTACGCCGCGGGGCGGCTGATCGAGCTGGGACGCGGGGACGGGCGAGCGGCCGTGCTGCGCGCGGTCTCCCTGCTCGCGCTGGCCGCGGTGCTGGTGGTCGGTCTCTGCGCGGCGGTGCTCGCGCCCGGGCTGACGCTCTCGCAGCACTCGGTGCAGGCCGGTCGCTCGTACGAGTCGATCGCGGACGGCGCGCTCTCGCTCGATCATCTCTCCGCGCTGGTGTGGCCGCGCGACGGCAACCATCTGTACGTCGGCTGGATCGCGCTCGCGCTCGCGCCGCTCGCGTTCTGGCGTCGCGCGCGGTTCCCCGGTCGAAGGGTGCTCGCGCTGGGGGCGGTGATGGCGATCCTGCTCGCGCTCGGGAACGCCGGATGGCTCTTCCGGATCGCGTTCGACGTCGTGCCCGGCGTGCGCCTGTTCCGCCTGCCGCATCGGTACGAGCTCTGGCTGGGGCCCTGCGTGGCGGCGCTCGCGGCGGGCGGGCTCGACGCGGTGCGCGAGCAGCTGCGCGAGCGCATGCCGCCGTGGCTCCCGAT
>JALYRN010001083.1 GCA_030855295.1 Myxococcota bacterium
ACGCGGACGCTGCCGGAGCGGGTGTGATCGCTGATGCCCATCACGAGGCAGCCGGCGTCCGGCACCGCGCTGCGCACGCGCGCGAGCACGCGGTGGGTCTCGTCCTCGAGCCGATCGCGATCGACGTTGCCGAAGATCATCCGGCGCAGATCGTTGCCGCCGTAGTTGAGCACGACGAGATCGGGATCGCGGTGCGCGAGCTGACGCGCGAAGTGCGCCTCGTCGTGGGCGAGCACGCGATGGGTGAACGCGCCGACGACGCTCAGCGTGTCCCACACGATCCCGGGCTCGTCGTTCTCCAGCACCACGCCGAACGCGCGCACCGGCCCGTGCCCCAGCGCGCGCACCCGCACGCTGTGCTCGCCGGGCTCGTCGCTCTCGAGCACGTGCCATCGGCCCTCGGCGTGATCGGCGCGCGTGTCGATCACGACCTCGGGCCCATCGCCGAGCGCGAACGCGAGGCGGCCGCCCGACGGCTGCGCGAGGTACCAGAGCTCGGCCCGGCTCACGTCACGCCCGGCCTGCGGCACGATCAGCGTGCGCGCGCGACCGCGCGACTCGACGCTCACTCCGCCCAAACCGTAGCGCGCGTCGCGGTGGCAGCGACGGATCATCACGCACAGATCCCACGCCGGTCCGGCATGGAGGCGCACGGTGCGGTTGCGGTAGCTCGGCGACTCCTGCTGCAGGTAGACGTAGCCGGGCCCCGCGTCCCCCAGTTCGCTCGCGAAGCGGGTGCGGAGCGCGTGCGGCAATGCGTCCATGCCGATCGACGAGTCGCCGAGGTGCGTGACGCGCGTGGTGCCCTTGCCGCGCTGCGTGCGCTCGAGCGCGGCGAAGAACGGTTCGAGCGCGGAGGCGTGCTCGAGAGCCGGCGTCTCTCCGGGGCGATCCGGCCTCGGCTCCGGCGGCGCGCTCGCCACCTCGGCGCGAGGCTCGGGTGCGCGCGGAGGCTCGAGCGCTTCGCCCGATGCGCCCTCGGCCTTCGACGACGGAGCCTCCGCGGCGTCGGTCGGCGCATCGATCTCGCGCGCGCTCGCCGCGCGATCGATCTCGCGGATCGCGATGGGATCGTCGCTCGGCGTGGTGATCGCCGGCGCGTGCTCGTCCTCGCGCGCCCCGCCGAGCGTGACCGCGGAGCCGACCAGCAGCACCGCAGGCACGAGCCCGACGAGCGCGGCGCTGCGCCGTCCCGGACCTCGATCGCGCGGCCAGCGCAGCACGGCTCAGCCTCCTCGCCGCTGCTCGTTCAGCCACGCGAGGCCGGGCCGGTAGAACATGTCGTGCTGGCCGCGGAAGAGGACGAGCGTCGCGCCGCGCGAGGTCCGCCGCAGCACCACCGGTGTGCCCGACGCTTCGAAGTGCGGGCTGTCCCCGTCGTGCAGCGCCTCGCGCAGCGCGGGCGTCACTCGACGACGCCGTGTGATCTCGCGGATCTGCTCGTCCGTGAAGCGATCCTCCGGCGCAGCGAGCGCGTCGTACGCATCGAGCGCGTGCTCGACCGACGCGAGCCGATCGCCGACGCCGTGCGCGATCAGGACGGGGGTGCGGCCGGCGGCGTGGTGGAGCCAGCCCGCGGGGCTGCGTTGCCGGCACTCTTCTTCGGCGTCGCTGCCGGGGCGCGGCACACCGCCGCACGCCCGCACGATGTCGCGCGCGTAGCGACTGCCCTTCGGCGCCACCTCGCGATACCACTCAGCGAGATCGTAGACCGCGACCCACGCGGCGACGCCGGCCCAGCGATCGGGGTGACGCCCCGCGAGCACGAGCGACATCATCGCCCCCGACGAGTAGCCGAGCAGGTAGATGCGCGAGGGATCGACGTTCGCGGTCGCGACCGCGTGATCGACCGCGTCGAGCACGTCCTGCACCGCGGTCTCCGAGAGCGTCGCCTCGGCGCGCCGGTTCGGGCCGCGGAAGCGCGGGTGCACGAACACCCAGTCGTTCTCGATCGCGAACTGCGCGTACGGGATGTGGATGTTCTGCAGGTGGTCCGCGCTCCAGCTGTGCAGCACCACGAGCAGCGGCTTCGCGCGCTCGGAGCCCGAGTCGTAGAAGAGCGCGGGCTCGCGCTCGCCGTCGACCGTGGACTCGACCTCGATCTGCTCGACCTCGGGCGCGAGCCGGCGCCAGCGACGGAGCTCGCCGCCGCGCAGCGAGCTCGGGAACTCGGTCGCGCTCTCCCAGCGCTGCGGGAAGACGAGCTCTCGCGTCTCGGTCGCGTCGGGCGTCACCTCGATCGCATCGGCGGCGGCCCGCTGCAGCTCGGCGCGCTCGCTCGGCCGGCGCGCATCGCCGGCGCGTGCGAGCTCGGTCGGCTGCGCGAACGGAATCGGCTCGCTGGATTGAGCGGCGGTGGGCTCGGTGCAGCCCACGAGCCCCGTGGCGAAGAGCACCACCGCAAGCGGCGAGAGTCGCCGGATCGTCTCGAACCTGGATCTGCTGTTGGCCATCGTGCCCCTCGGCGGGCGTCGCCCGCATCGATGCGCGGGGACACTGCAGGGGACGGGCCGATCGCGGTGGGGCGCAGTGCCGCAGCGACCGCAGTGCCGCAGCGCAGCGCGCGGCTACGTGCCGAGCAGCTCGCGGCAGAGCTGCGGCAGGACGGTGCGTGGCGTGCGCCGCACGCGCGTCACC
>JALYRN010001084.1 GCA_030855295.1 Myxococcota bacterium
CAGGAGTGCCCACAACGGAGGGACTGCTCCCTCCGTCGTGGGCACGGTCCCGCGAGCGGGACCTGGCGACTCGCGCGGCCGGGACCGATACCCCGGTGAGGGAGCGCGGATGCAGTCGCAGGCTCGTCACGACGAGGAAAGGCGCCACTGGGAGGAAGCGCGGCTGCGCCTCGTCCGCCTCGGCGCCGACGGCGCGGTGTCGCTCGAGACGATGCTCGGACGCGTTGCGGGCATCGCGGCGCGCGCCATGGACGTCGAGCGCGTCAGCGTGTGGCGGCTCGACGAGGCGAGCGGCGGCCTCCGGACGGTGCTCGTGTGGGACGTCGCGAGCCCGTCGCCGGACCGCTGTCGCCTCGTGGTGCAAGACCTCGGTGCGTACGCGAGCATGCTGCGGCAGCGCCGCGTGGTCGTCGCCGACGACGTCGCGCGCGATCCCGCGACCGCCGATCTGATCGAGCCGTACTTCGCGCCGCTGCGCGTCACGTCGACGATCGATGCGCCGATCTACCGTGACGGCCGCGTCGTCGGGGTGTGCTGCCACGAGCACCGCGGGCCGCCGAGGGCGTGGACGGCGGCCGAGGCGGACTTCGCGGTGTCGGTCGCCGAGGTCGTCGCGCTCGAGCTGACCTCGGCCGAGCTGCGCGAGCTGCAGGAGGTGGTGCTGGAGCACGAGCGCGAGCAGCAGGAATCGATGCGCGACGAGGCGATCGCGAGGATGGCGCGCGGGGTCGCGCACGACGTGAACAACCTCCTCGCGATCGTGCTCGGCGCGCTCGCGGTGCTCCGGCGCGCGACCCCGGACTCGCCGGATCTCCGTGCTCAGTCGGAGGTGATCGAGGAGGCCGCGCGCAGCGCGTCGCGGCTGGTGCGTGACCTCCTCGAGGTCGGTCGAGCGGTCGACGACGAAGGAGAGTGCGCGCTCGACGATGCGCTGCAGGATGTCGTGCCGGCGATGCGAGCGGCGGCCGCGGGACGCGCGCTCGCGATCGTGCCAGATGCGCCGAGGAAGACCGTGCCGATCTCTCGTGCGCGGCTCGAGCAGGTGCTCCTCAACCTGGTCATGAACGCGCGGGACGCGACGGCGGACGGAGGACGCGTCGAGGTACACACGCGCGTGGTCGACGAGGGGCGCGTCGAGATCGAGGTGCGCGACGACGGCGAGGGCGTCGACGAGGAGGCGCGCGAGCGCATGTTCGAGCCGTACTTCACGACGAAGGTCGAAGGCCAAGGGCTCGGACTGCCGACGGTGCTCGCGATCGTGCGGGGCGCGCGCGGCACGATCGACGTCACGTCGGAGCGCGGCCGAGGCTCGAGCGTCCGGGTCGAGCTGCCGGCGCGCACGAGCGACGTCGCGACCGGTCTCGACCGGTCCCCTTGAGGGCGCGCAAACGCGAGCCGTCGGGCGCGCGCGCGCGGTATATGCTTCGGTAGATGGGCTCGCCAGAGACGCCGCCTGACGGAGCCGTGCTCCATCCGGACGGACCAGCGACCGATCCCACGGAGTGGGACGACGACGACTCGACCGTCATGACGGAGTCGCTCGCGGCGGGCAGCTTCTTCGGTGATCGGTTCCGGCTCGGCACATCGCTCGGCAGCGGCGCGATGGGCCGGGTGATGCAGGCGCTCGATCTCCAGGAGGGCGGCGAGGTCGCGCTCAAGCTGCTCCACCGCGAGCGCGCGCGCGACGCCGAGGCGCTCGAGCGGTTCCGCCGCGAGGCCGCGATCCTCCAGGCGATCGGGCATCCCGCGATCGTGCGCGTGGTCGCGATGGGCGCGGCGCCCGACGGGACGCCGTGGCTCGCGATGGAGCTGCTGCGCGGCGAGACGCTCAAGCAGCGTCTCTTCCGCGGGCCGTTCGAGCCGCGCGCGCTCGTGCCGCTGCTGAACGCGCTCTGCGATGCGCTCGAGGCGGCGCACACGCGCGGCGTCGTGCACCGCGATCTGAAGCCCGAGAACGTGCTGCTGACCGAGTCGGGCGATCCGCCGTGCAAGCTCCTCGACTTCGGTCTCTCGCGCTTCACCGCGAACAAGACGCTCACGCGCAGCGGCACGATCCTCGGCACGCCACGCTACATGGCGCCCGAGCAGATCCGCTCGGCGTCGAGCGCCGATCTGCGCGTCGACGTGTTCTCGGTGGGCGTGCTGCTCTACGAGATGCTCACCGCGCGCTCGCCGTACCCGGCCGACGATCTCGGCCAGCTCCTCGGCTGCGTGCTCGAGGGGCGCACGGTGCCGCTCGCCCAGCTGCGTCCCGACCTGCCGCCCGCGGTCGGTGTGGTGATCGCCCGCGCGATGGCGCGCCTGCCCGCGGATCGATTCCAGACCGCGGGCGCGATCGCGGAGGCGTACGCGACGTCGATCGGGATGAGCTCGGGCCGCTCGATGCTCCGCAGCGCGCCCGAGCTCACTGCGTCGCCGGAGCGGAGTGCGTTCCCACAGCAGGAGGAGGGCTCGAGCCCGCTGGTCGATCCGTTCGCGGCAGCCGCGGCGGCCCGGGTGAGCGGGACCACGAGCGACGACGGCGCGGGCGCCGAGCTGGCGCGGCATCCGCTGCTCGCGACGGTGGCGCCCGGCACGTTCGGCGCGCCTCCCGTGGCGCCGCCCGCGTTCATCGGGGCGGGCGCGCGGGTGACGCC
>JALYRN010000232.1 GCA_030855295.1 Myxococcota bacterium
ATCCTCGGCCGCGAACGCCTCGTCCTCGAAGCGCTCGACGTGGAGCGCCAGCTCGATCGCCAGCGCGTCGAGCGCGGCGGTCCCGAGCGGGTCGAAGAAGCGCCACGTGGCGTCGGGTGTGGGCCGCTCGGGGGGCGGGGCGTGCGCGACGTCGCGCGCGTACGCGATCGCCGACGCGAAGTAGTCGTCGAAGGCGCGCGCGATGCGGCCGCGGTCCATCGCCCAGCTCGCGTCGTCGGCAGCGACGACAGCGAGGCCGCGGCGCAGCAGGATCGCCTCGCCGATCAGCGCGGGCTCGAGCGACCAGCGCTGCGGCTCGAGCGAGACCAGCGCGAGCTCGGTCGCATCGAGCTGCGCAGCGACGCCGTCGGTGATCGCGTCGGCATCCTGCGCGCCGATCTCCGCGCCGAGCAGCGCGGTCAGCTCGATCGCTTCGCGCGCCGCCGCGGCGCTGACCATCGCGGCGATGATCGTGCGCGACGTCTCGAGCGCGTCGCGATCGAGGCGCAGCAGTCGCTCGGCGCGCTCGAGCGCCTCCTGGTGCCAGCCCGCCTGGGCGTCGCGGAGCGCGAGCGCCGCCGCGATGCGGTGCGCGCGCAAGAGCTCGAGCGTGGGGCACTGCACCTCGAGCTCCAGCGGACACGCGATCGCGAAGCGGGGGCGCGCGAGCGCAGCGTCGATCGCGGCGCGCGCCTCGTCGGGCGGCGACCACGCGGCGAGCTGGTCGTGCAGCGCCGCGAGCGCACGGAGATCGGGCGGACCGTCGCTTCCGCGGAGGAGATCGAGGGTAGGAGGATCGTCGTCGAACGCGCCCTCCGGCGCGCGCGTGAGCACCGTCCAGCCGTTGTCGGCCGGCGCCGGCAGCGGCGGCAGATCGCGCGCTTCCTCGAAGGGCGCAGGCGGAATCTCTTCACGGTGCAGGTGCGCTGCGACCGACCACAGCCCCAGCGCGGCGATCGGCACCAGCAAGATCGGCACGAGGGCGCGCTGCCAGCGCGGGCGCGCGGAGGTGCCGGAAGCGCTCACGTGCGGACCATCGTACTCCAGCCGCTCGCATGCGCCTCCGCAGGGGCACCGAAGCCGGTGCACGCGTCGAACGTCACTCGGGATCGCAGGGCCCGTCGCACGTCTGCGTGACGAGTCCGCCGGGCCGGAGGAACGCGTCGACCTGCGCCTGCACGCGCGGGTTCCTGCGGATCGCCTCGTGGATCGGGTTCGCGCTGCGGGGTGGCTCCGCGGTCGGCACGATCTCGATGCCGTGATCGAGCTCGACGAGCGCCGAGGGCGCGGGCGCCATCGCGGTGTCGAGCAGCGGCGGGAGGAAGGGCGAGGGAAGCAAGAGCGGGATGCCGAGCGTGCGCGCGTGGAGCTCGGCCGCGAGCGAAGTGACTGCTTCGTCACCGGGCCCGCTGTGCATCAGCACCTGCTTCGGGGGCGCGCCCTCGAGCGGCTCGGCGAGCACGAAGCGTGCGTAGTGGATCGGATCGATCCGATCGAGCCAGTGCTGCAGCAGCGCGCAGAACGTCTGCTCGGCGACGGGGCCGTCGACGTGCAGCTGGATCAGCGTGCGCAGCGCGAGGAACGCGCGGCTCCGGAACATGATCAGCGAGAAATTCGCGCCCCCGACGCCGAGCACGCCTCGCGTCACGTGCGGGCTGATCGCGGTGTACACGCCGCCGAGGATGTGGCCCTGCGAGTTGCCCCAGAAGAACACCTCGCCCGCGTCGAAGTACGGCGCGCCGTCGCCGTCGCGCAGCTCGGGCAGCTCGGCGATCGCACCCGCGGCGCCGGCGAGCACGATGAAGTTCAGCATGCCCTGGTGGGTGCGCTCGACGAACGCGAGCACGGCCTCGGCGCGCCCCTCCGCCAGACCGAGCGCGACCGCGTTGCGGTCGTCGACCATCATCCCCCACCAGTCGGCGGCGATCGCGACGAACCCATGGTCGTCTGCGAACTGGTCGAGGTAGCCGTTCGTGATCTCGGCGCGAGATCCGAAGAAGCCGTGGCCGTACTGGAGCAGGCGCGCGGGCGCGCTGCCGGGCGCGCGCTCGGCGACGCTCCGGGGCACCAGGACGGTGACCGGGAACGTGATCGTGCCTTCGCTCCGCAGCGCGCCGGTCGCGTCTCGGAGCAGGTGCGCTTCGCCCGCGATCTCGCTGGTGACGATGCGCGGCGCGTCGATCTCGAGCTCGACCTGGCGCGCGATCGTCGGGCGCAGCGAGGCCGGGAGCGCGTCGCCCTCGAGCACTGCGACGACGCGCACCGCCGGCGCGACGGCGAGCGCGTCGATCGCGATCTGCCGGGCGGCGAGCATGTCTCCGGTGAGACGCTCCTCGCTGCCGGTCGTGAAGTCCCACGCGAGCTGGAGCTCGCTGCGCGCGAACCCCGCGGCCTCGAGCGCCGGGAAGATCTCGGTCTCGTAGCGCGCGAGCCCCACCGCGTCGTCGGCGCGGTCGCGCAGCCGGCGGAAGCCCTCGGGGAGCGGCGCCGCGGCGCCGTTCACGTCGACGAGCGCGCGGACGCCGACCACGTAGCGCGTCTCGGGCGCGAGCCGCACCAGCGGACGGATGACGAGCACGCGCTGCGTCGGGTCCTCGGCCGTCGCGTCGAGCTCCGCGAAGTGCGGCACGCGCGCGCCGGTCGCGGCATCGACGAGCACGGTCGGCCCCTCGCCGCGCTCGGTCGCACCGACGTCCTCGTCCCAGCGCACGAGCGGCTCGGGATCGAGCGCGACCGGGAAGTACGCGAGGATCGGCGTCGCGGGGCTCCATCCGTCCGCCGCGCGCGCGGCGAAGAAGTCCAGGGTGTTGCCGCGGAGCTCGAAGAAGGTCGCGGGCGTGAGCTCGACCCGGCGGCCGCTCGGGAGCGTCGCGTCATCGACGAGGAAGTGATCGCTCGGGAACGGCAGCAGACACGCGCCGCGGACCGAGAGCGGGTTGCAGCCCTCGGGGACCTCCTCGGCCGGCGCGATCGGGAGCGCGGGATCGCAGCCGAGCGCGAGCGCGCACACGGCGAGGAGGGCGCGGAGGCGCGAAGCGAAGCGAGAGCGCATCGCCGCAGTATGACGTCTGCTCGGTCGCGGCCGCGCGAGGGAGCGGCGCCTACTCGGGATCGCAGGGGCCGTCGCAGCCCGGCGCGACCACGCCCTCGCGCGCGAAGCGATCGATCGTGTCGAGCACCCACGGCGGGCTCGCGACCAGCGTGTGCGGGTCGGTGCCCTCGGGCGGCAGCGTGTTCGTGAGCGGGACGTCGGGGACGCCGAAGTCGATCTCGATCATCACCGAGCCGGTGTGCGGCGCGGAGACCTCCTCGAGGCCCCAGATCGGGCGGTTCGCGGGTGCGAGGCTCGGCACGCCGCCGATGCTGCGCGCCATGACGTGCGCGGCGAGGGTCGTCACCTGATGATCGTTGATCGCGACGATCATCAGCACCTCGTGCTCCGGCGTGCCCGCGAACCGATCGGTGCGGATGTGCCGCGTGTATCCGCTCGGCTCGGCGTGGTCCCACAGCATCTGCATCAGCGCGAGGCACTGCTGGATCTCGATCGGCCCGTAGTTCGTCTCGAAGAGGGGCGAGAACTGATCCCAGCCGCCGCGGTTGCGCTGGAGCAGCAGCGCGTAGTTCTGACCGGGGACGAGCAGCACGCCGCGCGTGACCTCGGTGGTCAGCGCCATGTACGTGCCGCCGAAGATGCCGCCCTGGCTCTGGCCGACGAACACGGGCGGGCGGGCGATGTCGATCGGCGAGGCGCCGTCGAGCTGAAGCTGCGGCTCGCTCGCGATGCCGGTGCGCATCGCGCGAGCGACGATCAGCGCATTGAGGATCCCCTGCTGCAGGCGATCCGTGACGGTGACGAACTCCCCCATGTCGCCGCCGATCGCGATGCCGGCGATGTGCCCCGCATCCTCGGCGGCCATGCCCGCCCAGTCGATCGCGAACACGACGTAGCCGCGCTCGTTCGCGAACTCGTGCAGCGCGTCGAACCAGAAGATCTCCTCGCCCGAGCCGAGCAGGCCGTGCCCCCACTGCAGCAGCTGCGCGGGCGCGGTGGCGGCGCTGCGCGGCACCAGCATCCAGAACGGAACGGTCATCATGCCGTCGGCGACCGGCTGTCCCGCGGCGTCGACGCGCAGGGTGCCGCCCGGCGCGGCCTGCGTGAGGAAGAGCGGCACGTCGACCGTCCCGGTCACGCGCAGCGCGATGTGCGCGTCGTCGGGGTCGCGCACCTCGACCTCGGTGATCGTGAACGCCGGGCCGTCGGCGCCGGCGCCCGCGAGCGCCTGGTCGCGCATCGAGACGAGATCGCCGGTCGTGCCCTCCTGGCTTGCGACGGTGAACGACCACGCGAGCTGGAGCGTCGAGCGCTCGACACCGGCGTCGGCGAGCTCGGTCAGCAGCGCCTCGTACTCCGCGCGCCGCTCGGTGACGGCGAGGTCGTCGCTCTCGGTGCCGTCGCGGAGCGCAGCGAACACCGGCGAGGGTGCGATCGGCGCGCCGCTCGCATCGACGATGCCGCGGATCGCGATGGCGTAGCGGCGGCCGTGGTCGAGCGTGCGCGCAGGACGGAGCAGGAGCACGCGCTGCGCGTCGTCCTCGTACGCGAGGTCGAGCTCCGCGAAATGCGCCACGCGCTCGCCGGTCGTGAGATCGACGATCACGGTCGGCGAGGTCGGCTCGAGGGAGCGACCGATCTCGAGCGGTCCCGCGAGCCCCTGCGTGGTCGCGCCGGGCATGTGCGTCATCGGCGAGGACGCGGGGGAGAAGCCGTCGAGGGCGTCGAACGGAGCGAGCGTCGTGGTGCGACGCGGCACGGCACGTCCGCGGTAGCGCACGCGCAGCCCCGTCGGCGAGCCCGGGTCCGCGATGGTGTAGACGTCGCTCGGGAAGGGCAGCCCGCACGCGGACGGAACGATCGGATCGCACTCGCGCCAGTCGGCCGCGACGCCGGCGTCGTCACCGGTCGATGGCGCCGGAGGCGGGTCGCCGCACGCGAGCGCGAAGACGGGCGTCCATCCGAGCACGAGCACGAGGAGGCGGCGAGACGCGCGCGAAGAGTGATCCATGCCTCCATGGTCGCGCGAGCCAGCCTCGCCGCCCGTGGCCGGACCAGTGGCTCGTTCGGCCAGAGAGCATCGACCGCGGCGCGCCGTGCGTATGCTCTCCTGATGAGCGCGAACTCCGTCGACGTGCGCGGGATTCCGGTGCCGGCGATCCTCTACGGGACCGCGTGGAAGGAAGACGAGACCGAGCGCCTGGTGCGGCTCGCGCTCGCGCAGGGCTTCGTCGGGATCGACACCGCGAACCAGCGGAAGCACTACTTCGAGGCCGGAGTCGGCGCGGCGATCGCAGAGCACCTCGCGAAGCAGGGGCGCGACGCGCTCTTCCTGCAGACGAAGTTCACGTACCCGCGCGGCCAGGATCATCGGCTGCCCTACGACGTCACTGCCTCGCCCGCCGAGCAGGTGCGTCAGTCGTTCGCACGCTCGCTCCAGCACCTCGGCGTCACGCGCATCGACTCGTACGTGCTCCACGGGCCCGAGAGCGCGCGCGGGATCACACCGAGCGATCTCGAGGTCTGGCGCGCGATGGAGGCGCTCTGCGATCAGGGCCTCGTGCGCCTGCTGGGCGTCAGCAACGTCAGCGCCGAGCAGCTCGAGGCGCTCGCGCGCGCGGCGCGGATCTGTCCGGCGTTCGTGCAGAACCGTTGCTACGCCGCGCGAGGCTGGGACGCCGACGTGCGCGCCGTCTGTCGCGCGCACGACGCCGTCTACCAGGGATTCTCGCTGCTCACCGCGAACCGCGCGGTGTGGCAGCACCCGCGCACCGCGGCGATCGCCGAGCGCGCGGGAGCGACGCCGGCGCAGGTGATCTTCGCGATGGCGCGCGGCCTCGGGATGGTTCCGCTGACCGGCACCACCGACGCGCAGCACATGCGCGAGGATCTCCGCGCGCTCGCCGTCCCGCTGAGCCCGGCCGAGCTCGCCGAGCTCACGGCGCTCGGCTGAGAAGCTCCTGCTTTCCTGCCTTCCTCAGCGGCCGCGTCCGATTTGGCGACAGGCTTTCAGCCGACGATCGCGTCGTCGAGATCGACGCTCACCGGGCAGTGATCGCTGCCCTTCACGTGCGCGTGGATCGCCGCGCTGCGCACGAAGGGCATCGCGCCGGGCGACGCGAGCACGAGGTCGAGGCGCCAGCCGACGTTGCGCTCGCGCACGCCGAAGCGCTGGCTCCACCACGTGTAGTGGCCGGCGCCCTTCTCGAACTCGCGGAAGGTGTCGACCCAGCCGCTGCGCACCCACCGATGCAGCTCGGCCCGCTCCTCGGCGAGGAAGCCGCTCGTCCTCGCGTTGTCCTTGGGTCGCGCGAGATCGATCTCGTGCGGCGCGGTGTTGAAGTCGCCCATGACCAGGATCGGAACGCCCTCTCGCTTGTACGGCTCGAGCAGCTTGTGCAGGCGCTTGTAGAAGCGGAGCTTGAACGGCACGCGCGAGTTGTCGCGCTCGGGGCCGCTGCCGTTCGGGAAGTACACGTTCGCGATGCGCAGCCGACCGAGCCGCGCGATCTGCACGCGGCCCTCGACGTCGAACGTGCGCACGCCGAGCGAGGTGTCGACGCCATCGAGCGCGCGGCGCGTGAAGAGCCCGACGCCGCTGTAGCCCGCGCGCTCCGCGCAGACGAAGTGCGAGTTCCATCCGTCGATCGCGCGGAGCGGCTCGGGCACCTGGTCGGGCTTGCAGCGGGTCTCCTGCAGGCCGACGAGGTCGACGCCGGATCCGGAGAGCCACTCGGAGAAGCCCTTGGTCGCGATCGATCGCAGGCCGTTGATGTTCCAAGACGCGACGCGCATGTCCGACGGGCGACGATCTAGCGCGACTGCGGCTCGATGGGGAGCCCCGACGTGTCGAGCGGGAGCCGCGCGTGCTCCGGCAACCAGCCGCCCCACGCGTGCGTCGCGTCGGCGAACGCCCAGGCCCCCCCGGCGCCCAGGACGATCTCGTCGCCCGCGGCCGGCGGCGGCGCATCCGCGACGATCTGCACGAGCCCGTCGCGCGTCCCGCCCGGCACCTCGAGCACGCGGGTTCCGTCGCGGGTCTCGACCGTGCAGCGGGTGAAGAAGAGGCCCTCGCGATCGACCACCTCGACCGCATCGATCGAGCCCCGCAGAGGCTCGCCCACGAACAGCGCGTGGATCGCGATCGGATCGGCCGCGGCCGGGCGGATCGTGCCGGGCGCATCGAAGCCGAGCGCGAGGATCGCGACGCCGATCCCGATCGCGAGCTTTCCTCCCGCGCGCCGTCGCGCTCCGAGCACGATCACGAGCGCGAGCCCGAGCACGAAGAGCGCACCGCCGCTGCGGCTGCCCATCGCCGTCGCGCATCCGTACTGGAGCCGGCGCGCGCCTTCGTATGCCGCGAGCATCCCCCGCTCGTCGTCGGCCTCGATCGTGCGCGGCGCGCGATCGCCGCGCGCCAGCCTCGGATACATCGTCGCGCCGACCACGTCGCTCTCGCCGAGGCCGAGCACGTGGCCGAGCTCGTGCGCGAGCAGCGCGACGAGGTCGTACGCCGCCGGGTCGTCCTCGCCGACGCGCGCGAGATCGGAGCGCGCCGAGACGAGCACGTCGGCGTCGAGGATCTCGGCGGTGTCCTCGCTCGCCGTCGTCACCGTGACGGCGAGCGCGGCGCCGTGCAGCCAGAGGCCACGCACGAGGTACACCCCGTTCTCGCCGCCGAAGGCGTGGTGCCCCGGTTGTGCCCGCGTCTCGCCGACGACGACGAGAGCCGGCGCGTTCCAGGGGCTGCGCCACGCGTCGGCGGCGATCGCGACCGCCCCGCGAGCGCTCGCGAGATCGCCGGTGATCGCGGGATCGACACGCAGCTCGACGCGCTCGCCGGGCCAGCGGAACGGCTGCCCGTCGGGCGCACGGCGCAGCGTGTAGGCCGAGGCGCGCGGCGGGAACGCGGCGAGGAGAAGAAGGAGCAGGAGAAGAGTACGAGGACCGATGTACTGCACGGTTTCCATCTGAGTCCACAGGAGTGCTCGCCCCGAAGGGCGCGCACGGGAGCGCGCGCTTCGCGCGCGGACGGAAGCGCCCGGAGCGGGCGAGCCGATTCTTGGACGGCATCTGATTCGGTCGTTGGGGGCGCGGGCTTGAGCCGTCATTCAGCCGCGCGCACCCGCACGGCGCCGCACCCCCGTGGCCGATCGACCACCGGGTACGTCCCGGCCCACGCGCACGTCCCTTCGGCGACACGTTGGCTGGTGCGCCCGAGCGGGAGCGGGCACCCTTGGCCGCCCGATGCGCTTGCGGTTGGATCGACTCTCGACGGCGGTGCGGGGTCGGCGCACGCGGGCGCTGATCCTGCTGGTCGCGTCGATCCCGCTGTGGCTGTTCGGGCTGGTCTCGTTCGGCTTCGTCGCGATGGCCGCGGTCGAGCCGGTGCCCTTCGACGTGGGCGCAGCGGGCTTCTGCGCGCTGGTCGGCGGCGTGATCCCGACGGGCGGCGCCGCGCTGCTCGTGTGGGCGCGGCATCGCTACGAGCGCGGAACGCGCGAGCTGCAGGCGCTCTTCACCGAGGCCTCGCGCGATGGCCGCATCGATCGCGCCGCGCTCGAGGCCCGCGGCTGGACGCGCGATCGCGCGGACGCCGTGTTGCTCGATGCGCTCGCGCACGGCC
>JALYRN010001085.1 GCA_030855295.1 Myxococcota bacterium
CCCCGACGTCGCGCGCGACGCCGGACTGCCCAGCGCCGAGCTCGCGGTCGCGTGGGTCGACCGCCTCGCGCGCGATCTCCGCTAGACTCTGATGTCCATGGGGCCGTGCCTGCCCGACGACTCCGCATTCATCGCGCGGATGATCACGAGCGCTCGATCGAGCGGGCTGATGCGCGATCCGCATTTCGATCGCGAGACCTGTCAGCTCGTCGAGGGCAGCCTGCGACTCGATCTGCGGAACGTGTGGCACGAGACGCGACAGCTGAGCCGCCCCGACTCCGACGAGATCATCGAAGCGTTCCTGCGTCCGAGGGACCTCGCCCAGGCCTGCTACTTCGGGCGCATCGATCTGGTCGAGGCGGCGATCGCCGCGGGTCGCCCACTCGAGGTCGAGCGACGCGACCCGATCGCGGCGGCGTTCTCCGCGTTCGTGACCACCTCGCTGCACCTCGCGTGCATCACGCGCCTCTTCGAGGCCGGCGCAGAGCCGACGATCGGACAGTTCAGCGCGTTCCTGGTGGAGTCGACCGGGAGCGCGATCGACGCGGCGATGATGTCCGTGCTCGTGGAGCGCGCGCTGCGCTCGGAGACGCCCGAGGTCCGCGAGCGAGCGCGCGAGCTCGCTCGGGTGTGGGATTCATAGACAGCCTTCGAGCGTCGTCAGGTCTCTTCGACGGTGAACACCATGCCCGCCGCGCGGAGGCGATCGACGAGGCGCATGCCCATCGTCGAGGCCGGCGTGCGGATGCCGCCGGGCGCGTCGAGCGAGGCGCCGTCGAGCGCGAGGCAGAGCGCGGACTCGGAGAGCATCTTCGCGGTCTCGCCGTAGCCGGGGTCGGCCTTGCCTTCGACGCGGCCGCGCAGCGTGATCTCGCGGCCGTCCGCGGCGCGTCCGGTGCCGATCAGGCGCACCACGAAGAAGCCGCGCTCGCGCGCCTCGCGATCGGGGCCCTCGCCGGGCTTGGGAAGTCGCTTCGCGATGAGGCTGCGGAGGGGCGACACGCTGACGCCGGCGAGGAACGCGCCGAGCCCGGCGGTGATCGCGGTCGCCGTGAGCGCGCCCTTGGGCCCGCGCCCGGTGCTCATGACCTCGGAGTAGCGGAAGTCGCGCCCGTAGCGCTGGTCCATCAGGTAGTTGCTGCGGCGCACGACGCGCGTGTTGATCGCGGCCATCACGAAGGGCGCGGTCCACATGCCGAGCTCGCGATCGAAGCGCACGCCCAGCTGGTCGGCGCCGTCCTGCCCGCGCGCCTCGCGGGGCACCAGCGCGTACGGGTCGGCCATGATCCGGCGCACCTCGCGATCGCGCCCCGACTCCTCGACGAGGTGGAGCATGCTCGCGATCGTCCCGCCGCTGGCGCCGCCGCGCGACTCGCCCGCGAAGAACTTCACCTCCTGCAGGTGCCCGCCGTGCCGCTCGCGCATCGCCTCCTGCAGCATCAGCGTGCCGAGGTCCGAGGGGATCGAGTCGAACCCGCAGCAGTGCACGATGCGCGCGCCCGAGCGCAGCGCGTCGTCGTGGTGCGCGGCGATCATGCGCGCGATGAACTGCACCTCGCCGGTGAGGTCGCAGTAGTCGGTGCCGTTCCGCACGCACGCGGCGACCAGCGGACCGCCGTACTTCGCGTAGGGGCCGACCGTCGTGCAGACGACCTCGGCGTGCTCGGCGATCGCTCCGAGCGCGGCCTCGTCGTGGGCATCGGCGACGAGCAGCGGCCACTCCGCCGCGCGCGCGTCGATCGGGCGCAGCGACTCGCGCACCTTCTCGAGCTTGGCGCGATCGCGACCCGCGAGCGCGATGCGCGCGCCGGAGCCCGCGTGGTGGCGCGCGAGGTACTCGGCGACGAGCGCGCCGGTGAAGCCGGTCGCGCCGAAGAGGACGACGTCGTGCGCGCGCGAGCGATCGCGGCGGCGTGGCGGGGTCGAGGTCATGCGGCGCACGGGAGCACGCGCCGCGCCTCGCGTCGAGCGCGCGCCGCGAGGTGGCGAAGATCGAGGCGGTCGGGCGCCAGAAGAACGACACCCGCGGCGTGCGGATCAGCTTCCGCGGGACCAGCGGCACCCAGACGCTGATCCGAGTCCGACCCGAGAGCGCGCTCCAGGCGCTCGTCGCGGCGTCTCCTCGATCGTAGCGTGCGACGCTCGCGGGCGGGCGGCGATCAGCGCTCAGAAGAGAGGGCGGTGCGCATCTGATCATCAGCATGCGCGCGACTCCGGCGCGAGCACTCCTGTCTGCTCAGCGCAGCGCCTCGAGTCGCGCTCGCTGATCGCCGGTGAGGCGATTCTTGATGCGCACCAGCAGACGCAGCCGGGCGATCTTGAGCTCGCCCTCGATCGTCGCGACCTCGCGCGCCGCGGCGATGGCGGCCTCTTCGTCGACGCGCGGCTCGCGCAGCAGGGTCGCGAGCGCTTCCTCGGCGCGGCCGAGCCGCCACGCGAGGGGCGTGAGCTCTTGCTGCGAGCTGCGCATGTCGTCCGTCAGCGCGCCGACCTGTGCGTCGTCGAGCCCGAGCGCGCGCTGATGATCGATCACGAGCTGCGGGGGATAGAGCGCGCCCTCGATGCGGCCGGGCGCCGCGGGCGCGTGCGGCTCGACGATCGGCGCGACCGGCGCGCTCGAGCCGGTCGTCTCGGC
>JALYRN010001086.1 GCA_030855295.1 Myxococcota bacterium
ATCCATCGCCCTCGGCCGAGCCGGCCGGCGCCGCGCCCGAGCCCTCGACGGCCGCGCCGCCCTACGACGGTCCGGTCGCCGAGCCGCCTCCGGTCGAGCCTCCCGTGATCGAAGCGAGCGCGCCGTGATCGCGGCCCTGCGCGGCACACCTCTTGTTTCGCCGGCGGGCGTGGTCACTTTGCGACGACGAGACCGCGTCGGGGAACGCTGCGCAGATCGGGGCCGTTCGTGAGCTACAAAGACTATTACGAGATGCTCGGTGTCACGCGCTCGGCGCCGCAGGACGAGCTGCAGAAGGCCTACAAGAAGCTCGCGCGCAAGTACCACCCCGACGTCAACAAGGAGCCCGGCGCCGAGGATCGCTTCAAGTCGATGAACGAGGCGTACGACGTCCTCAAGGATCCCGAGAAGCGGAAGCTCTACGACAAGTACGGCGCGGCGTGGAAGGCGATCTCGGAGGGACGCCAGCCGCCGCCCGGCACCGGTGGTGAGCAGGTGCGGTTCGACTTCCGCGACTTCGACTTCGGCGGCGCGGGCGGCCCGCAGGGGATCGATCCCAATGATCTCGGATCGATCTTCGAGCAGTTCTTCGGCGGTCAGGTCGAGGGCATGCGCCCCGGCGGCGGGCGACGGCGCGCGCGCGCTCCGCGGCGCGGCGAGGACCGCGAGTCCATGCTGGAGATCGGCGTCGCCGATGCGTTCACCGGCGGCGCGCGCGACCTCGGGATCCGCGACCCCGAGACCGGCCAGACCACGCGCCTGACCGTTCGCATCCCGGGCGGCGTACGCAGCGGGCAGCGCATCCGCCTCGCGGGCAAGGGCGGGCCCGGCAGCGCCGGCGCAGCGCCGGGCGATCTCTACCTCGTCGTGAAGGTCGTGAGCGACGGACGCTTCCGGCTCGAGGGCGACGAGCTCTACACCAAGCTGCCGATCACGCCGTGGGAAGCGGCGCTCGGCACGACCGCGACGCTCCCGACGCTCGACGGCGAGGTGCGCCTGAAGGTGCCGCCCGGCAGCTCGTCGGGACGCAACATCCGCCTGCGCGGAAAGGGATATCCGCTCGAGAAGGACGGCGAGCGCGGCGACCTCTACGCGACGCTGCAGATCGTCGTGCCCGAGTCGCTCTCCGCGCGCGAGCGCGAGCTGTTCGAGGCGCTCCAGGAGTCGAGCGCGTTCCGCGCGCGGTGAACCCGACGGGAGTGCTCGCCCTGGAGGGCGCGTACGGGAGCGCGCGAAGCGCGCGGACGGAAGCGACCGGAGCGGGCGAGCCGATTTTTCGAAGGCCTCGAGCCCGACCGGAGCGGGCGAGCCGATTTTTCGAAGGCTCGAGCCCGACAGGAGTGCGCGGGGCGGCGTTGGACGCGTGATCGCGCGCCGCATTCACGCCGTCGATTCCGTCGATCGCCCGCAGATCATTCGGCGATCTCGCGCGTCGCACGCCCTCCGGACCCGACGGAGGAAATCGATGGAGAAGCGGAACAAGTCGGCGGTGCGCGCGCTCTGCGCGCTGCTCGCCACAGCGACGATCAGCGCGTGCGGAAGCGCGCAGCAGGGCGCGGACCGAGAGGATCCCGAGCTCGTGATGATGGAGGGCGAGCTCGCGAACGGCTTCGTGCCCGCGGGCCAGGCGACCAGCATCGCGCTGCGGCTGCGCGTCTCGACGGCGCCCCCGCGCGGGATGCACCGCCCGCCGATCAACGTCGCGCTGGTGATCGACACGTCGGGCTCGATGGACGGCGCGCCGATCGACGACGCGCGTGCCGCCACGGCCGCGCTGCTCGACTCGATGCAGGACGGCGATCGTCTCGCCGTCGTCGCGTTCCACTCGGAGGTCGAGGTGGTGCTGCCGTCGACGCGCGTCGAGCGCGGCAACCTCGAGGAGCTGCGCCAGCGCGTGTCGGCGCTGCGCGCGACCGGCACCACCGATCTCGGCGGAGGTCTCCGCGCCGGCATCGAGGAGGTGATCCGGAGCTACGAGCCGCAGGGGATCAACCGCGTCGTGCTGCTGAGCGACGGCGTCCCCAACGATCCCTCGACGATCGAGGCGCTCGCGCAGGCGGCGGGAGAGCGCAGCATCGCGATCACCGCGCTCGGGCTCGGCACCGACTACGACGAGACGCTGCTCGCCGCGATCGCACAGCGGAGCGGCGGTCGCTTCCACTACGTCGACGACTCGAGCGCGGTCGCGACCGTGTTCCAGAACGAGGTGCTGCGCATGCGCCGCGTGCTCGCGCGGAACCTCGCGGTCGAGCTGCGCCCCGGGCCCGGCGTGCGGATCGAGAGCGTCGTCGGACAGCCGCAGGTCTCGGCCGACGGCTCGGTGCGGGTGCCGATCGGCGACATCGCCGAGGGCGAGACGCGCGACCTGATCGTGCGCGTCCACGCCGACGGCCGCCGCGCCGGCGCGCTGGTCGAGCTGATGGACGCGGTGCTCACGTTCGACGACGCCGCGTTCGACGCGGGCCGCTTCCAGCGCCGGCTCTTCCTCGGCGCGCGCGCGACGACGAGCGCGGACGATCTCGCCCGCGGCCGCAACGAGTCCGTCGAGCTCGACGCGGCGCGCATGCTCGCGGCGGCCGTCACGATCGAAGCCATCCGACTCGCGCGCGAAGGCGAGCTCGATCGGGCGCGGGC
>JALYRN010001087.1 GCA_030855295.1 Myxococcota bacterium
CGGAGCCACGGTGCCCGCCGGCCGCAGCGCATCGCGCGTCACGCGCGCGAGCGCCGACGCGAGCTCCGACGCGCTCTGGTAGCGATCCTCGGGCCGACGCGCCAGCGCGCGCGCCAGCGCGTCCTCGAGCGCGGGCTCGATCTCGATCCCGGGGCGCACCTCGGCGAGCTTCGGCGCGTCGTCCACCAAGCGGCCGCGGATCATCTCGAGCGGCTCGCCCTCGAAGGGACGCCGTCCCGAGAGCATCTCGAAGAGCAGCACGCCCGCGCCGTACACGTCCGCGCGGTGATCGACCTTCCCGCCCGCCTGCTCGGGCGCCATGTACGCCGGCGTGCCGACGATGATCCCGTCGGCCGACACGAACGACGACGCGGGCTGGTGCAGGAACTTCGCGAACCCGAAGTCGAGCAGCTTCACGTGATCGATCTGATCGGGCAGCGCCTGCAGGAACACGTTCCCCGGCTTGAGGTCCCGGTGGATCGCGCCCTGCGCGTGCGCGTACGCGAGCGCTCGCAGGACCTGCTGCGCGATGTCGAGCGCGCGCTCGATCGGGAGCACCTTCTCGACGTCGAGCAGGTCGCGCAGCGTGCGCCCCGCGAGCAGCTCCATCACGAGGTACGGCTTGCCTTCCCAGATGCCGTAGTCGTTCATCGCGACGATGTTCGGATGCGACATCGCCGCCAGCGTCCGCGCCTCGCGCTGGAAGCGCTTGTGCGTCGTCGGATCGTGGCCGATGTGCTCCTGGAGCACCTTCAGCGCGACCTGCCGCCCGAGCCCGACGTGCTCTGCGATCAGCACGGTGCCCATCCCGCCCTCGCCGAGGTGCGAGACGATCCGATAGCGCCCGTCGACCAGCGTGCCGGGCGGCATCGCGGACGGCGGCTCCGGCGCGCCCGCCGCGTCCGAGCGCGGCTCCGACTTCGTCCGCTCCACCATCCGGGTCGAATGGTACCCGCGAACGACCCCGCGGCGCCCTCCATCGTCGCGGTTGCACTACGATGCGCGCGTGGACGCGGCGCTCCTCCTCGCGATCAACGATCTGCGCTCACCGGCGCTCGACGCGATCCTCGGTCCCCTCGGCGAGCACGGGTTCCTGCTCTATCCGGCGTTCCTCGTCGGGCTCCTCGTGCTCCGCCGGCGCGCGGTCGCCACCACCACGCGCGATGGCCTGCTCGCGTTCCTGCTCGCGCTCTTCGTCGCCGAGCTGATCCTCAAGCCGATCGTCGCGCGCCCGCGCCCGACCGCGATCCCCGAGCTCCTCGCCCAGCTCGAGGTGCTCGGGAGCGTTCCCTCCGCGAGGTCGTGGTCGCTCCCCTCGGGCAGCGCGACCGCGTGCGCCGCGGGCGCGACGTGGATCGGATCGCGTCTCGGCTGGCGCGCCGGACTGCCCGCCGGGATCCTCGCCGCGCTCGTGTCGTTCGCGCGCCTCTACGCGGGTCTGCACTGGCCGACCGACATCGTGATCGGCGCCGCGCTCGGCATCGCGATCGCGCTCGGCGTCGCGCGCTTCACGGCGTGGGCCGACGGCCGCGCATGATCCGATCGCGCGCTCGACGGGGAGCGCCGGCCTCCCGCGCGTCGTACACACCGCGCGCAGCGAGGAGCGACGCGGATGGAATGGGGAACGGTTCAGCAGGTGGCCGGCGCGGAGGGCGCCGACCACTACGAGAGCGAGCTCAAGCGGCGCGTGCCCGAGGTGCCGTCCGCCTACGTGCCGAGCGGCAGGATGGGCGCGACCGCGCTGCCATGGCTCGCGCTCGGCGCCGCGCTCGGCGTGCCCGCGGGCGCTGCGGCGACCGGGATTGCGGGCGCGATCACGCTGCTGCTCTTCACCGTGATGGGCGCGGTGATCGCGCTGGTCGCGGCGTGCGGCTGGGTGGTCTGCATGACGGTGGTCATCGAGCTCGGCATCGCGCTGATCGGCAGTGCGATCACGTTCGCGGTCGCCGGGCTCGTGCCGGGCTGGATCGTCGCGGCGATGGGCAAGCGGGGGCTGAACCGGAGCCCGTGGGCGGCCGCGCTCTTCGCGGTGCCGAGCGCGGTGCTCGCGCTCGCGATCGCGCTCGCGGTGCCGTACGTCGCGACCGCGTTCGTTCCGGTGCCGCTCGATCCCGACGAGCTCTCGGTCGCGGGGGCGCTGCACACGTTCTTCGGCACGAGCTGGGTGCACCTCGTCGTGATCCTGATCGGAGTCGTCATCACGATCGCGGCCGCGGCGTTGTTCGCGCACTCCGAGGTCGGCGCCCAGAAGTTCTGCGAGCGCTGCCAGCGCTACATGGACCGCGTTCCGCTGCCGGGCGTCAGCTTCGATCGCGCGCTGTGGATGTTCGAGCGCCTGCGCGCGGGCGCGGCGCGCGAGGTTCCGCCGCATCTCGCCGGCGTCACGGGCGAGCTCGACGTCGAGCCCGAGCTGCACCGCTGCGCCGGGTGCGCCGGCGGGTTCTTCGAGGCGCGCGCGCACGCGCGCACCGAGTGGGTGACGTCGAAGGGCGACAAGGACGATCGGCACAGCGACTGGATCTGCTTCTCGACCGCGACGCGGCCCGAGGACAGCGACGCGCTCGCGACGTGCCGCGTGGAGCGCGAGTCGTGATCGCGCGCGCGCTCCCGGTCGCGCTGCTCGCGCT
>JALYRN010001088.1 GCA_030855295.1 Myxococcota bacterium
GACCAGGATCGTCGCGCCCGGCGGCGTCGTCTCGACGCGGAAGCTCGCCATCGCGACGGCGGGCTCGGCCGCGCCGGCGCTCGCCGCCTGGGTCGCACCCTCGGCGGCGGATGCGCCCTCGGCGGCGGTCGTGCCCTCGGCGGCGGTCGCACCCTCGGCGGCGGTCGCACCCTCGGCGGTGGTCGCACCCTCGGCGGTGGTCGCGCCCTCGGCGGTGGTCGCACCTTCGTCGGTCGCGCCCGCGGCGAGCGTCCCAGCGGTGCCCGCGCCCTCGTCGGTCGCGCCTTCGTCGGTCGCGCCTTCGTCGATCGGATCGGTCGGCGCCGCAGCCGTCTCCGGCGTCTCGAGCGTCTCGCTGGTGTTGCCTGCGTACGACGTGTACGCGACGTATCCGAGCACTGCGACGGCGACCAGCGCGATCGCTGCCGGCACCGCGTACGACTTCGGCTCCGCGACGGGCGGCGGCCGATCGGTCGTGACCTCGCGCGCCGCCACGGCCTTCGGCTTGTCCGAGGGCTTGTCCTTGTCGGACTTCTTCGATGCGGCCGCGGCCTTCGGGGCGACGCTCGGCGTCTTCTTCTTCCCGGTCGCGTCCTTGTCCGACTTCGACTTGGGCGCGCTCTCGCTCGCCGCCGCGACCTTCTGATCCGCGTCCTTCTCGGACGCCTTCGCGTCCTTCGCGCTCTTCGGCTCGGCGGCCTTCTTCTCGGCCTCGAGCTTCGCGGCCTTCTCGTCGGCCTCGAGCTTCGCGGCCTTCTCGTCGGCCTCGAGCTTCGCGGCCTTCTCCTCGGCGTCGGCCGCCTTCGCGCGTGCCTCGGCCTCGTTCTTCTCGCGCGCGTTGCGCTCGCTCTCGGCCTCGGCCTCGCGCGCCCGCGCGGCCGCGCGCTCACGCTCGATCTCCTCGGAGCGCTTGCGCGCCTCCTCGGCCTTGCGCTCCGCTTCGCGCGCCGACTCGCTGTCGCCGCCCGCCTCCGCGAGCGCCGACGCCAGGAACTCGCTCGCATGGCGCACCTGCGTGCGATCCTCCATCGGCGGCAGCTCGGCCTCGGTCGGCCCCGCGGGGAAGAACGGCACCGTCGCCTTGCGCGGCGCCGCCTGGAGCGTCGCGCCCGCGTCGTCGGCGTCGCCGTCGCCGCCCGACTCGAACTGGCCGGGCACCTCGCCGCGCTGCGTGACCATCTTCTCGACGACCGCGCGGCAGTCCGGATCCATCCGGATGAACTTGATGCCCATCCCGCTCGGCGAATCGCCGCCCGCGGTGTCGCCGGCCTCGCGCTTCCAGACGACGCGCCCGACGCCGTGGATCAGCGGGCTCTCGTCCTTCAGTTGCACCTCGAACTTCAACAGCGTGCCGACCGGCATCGGCGACTTGCTCTTGATGAAGAGACCACCGCGGCTGATGTCGTTCGCGTACTGCTCGATGAATTCGTCGACGGTCGCGCTCTTGAAGCGAACCTTCAACGACACCGGGGCGCGCTTGTCCTTGCGCGTGTCGGCCATCTTGGGGCGTCCTCGTGGAATCGGGTGATCGTCAGCGGCCCAACCGGAAACGGCCTTCGGGCCTGGCGATGCTAACCTAATGACGCCTGGGAACCACAATGCTTTGGGATCGCTCGGCGCGCGGCGGTCGTCCGCCCAGCGCACGTAGCGTATCGCCCCACTTCGGCGCCAGCTCGGGCATCACGTCGAGGAGCGGCGCCAGCGCGAAGGTGCGCTCGAGCAGGTGCGGGTGCGGCACCTGGAGCCGTGGCGAGTCGATCACGAGCGGCTCGCCGCTCCGCGCGTCGCACAGCACGAGCACGTCGAGGTCGAGGGTGCGAGCGCCCCAGCGCTCGGCGCGGACGCGCCCGTTCGCGACCTCGATCGCGAGCAGCGCATCGAGCAGCGCGTCGGGCTCGAGATCAGTCTCGATGCGCGCTGCGGCGTTGAGGTAGCAGGGCTGAGGCGGGCCGACGGGCTCGGTCTCGTACACCGGTGATACTGCGCGCACCCGGATGTGCGGTGTCCGCGCGAGCGCGTCGACCGCGCGCTGCATGGTCTCGAGGCGCTCGCCGAGGTTCGCACCGAGCCCGATTCCGCCGATGCGCTCCACCTCGTCACCTCCGCGCCACCACCCTTAGCCAGCGGCTGCGCGCGCGACAACCCACCGCCGCTGCCCTCGAAGGCGGGCGATTGCAGCGGTCGGGCGTCCGTCCTATCTCTGCTCCGTTCACGTCGATCCGCGTGCGTACGGGAGCGCGTCGAACGGGGGTCGCACATCGCGGCCCGGTACCCGCCGCCCCGCTCGAGCCCACGGGTCGGAGAGTGACTGCAGACAGGCAGTGGGCTTCGTTCCGAGGATCGACATGTCGTCGCGTCTGTACGTGGGAAACCTCGCCTTCCACACCACCGAGGAATCGCTGCGCGAGGCCTTCTCGCAGGTCGGCGATGTCACCGAGATCCACCTCGTGATCGATCGGATGACCGGCAGCTCGCGTGGCTTCGCCTTCGTGACGATGGGCTCGCCCGACGCGGCCCGCGCCGCGATCCAGCAGCTCAACGGAGTCGAGGTGGACGGCCGCGCGCTGCGCGTCGACGAGGCGCAGGAGCGTGCGCCGCGCGGCGGCGGCGGCGGCGGTGGGTTC
>JALYRN010001089.1 GCA_030855295.1 Myxococcota bacterium
GTCGGCGAGCCCGCGCCCTTCCTCGCGCTGCCGGCGGCGACGATCGCGGGCGACGTGGTGGAGCTCGGCGCGGTGGAAGGTGCGTCGCTGTTCCTCGTCGAGTGCGGCGACGCAGCGAGCGGCGCGATCGAGACGACGCTGGTCCTCGACGCCGCCCCGACGTCGTCGATCGATGGCGCCTGCACGACCGCGCGCGTCCGCGCGATCGACGCGCCCGGCGCGAGCGGCAGCGCGCTCGATCTCGATGCCGTCGAGCGCACCGTGCAGCGCTTCTCCGAGCTCACGCTCACGCCCTGATCGCGTTCGCGCGATCGACGATCGTGCTACCACCATGCCTCTCGAGGGAGGTGGCGAGTGACCGAGCACTTCGACGTGATCATCGTCGGCGCGGGGCTGTCGGGGATCGGCATGGCGCGTCACCTCCAGACCGAGTGTCCGACCAAGTCGTTCGCGATCCTCGAGGGGCGCGATGCGATCGGCGGCACCTGGGATCTCTTCCGCTATCCGGGGATCCGCAGCGACTCCGACATGTACACGCTCGGCTACTCGTTCAAGCCGTGGAGCGAGCGCAAGGCGATCGCCGACGGCGCGTCGATCCTCTCGTACGTGCGCGAGACCGCGCGCGAGAGCGACATCGACTCGCACATCCGCTTCCGGCATCGCGTGAAGCGCGCGTCGTGGTCGAGCGAGGACGCGCGATGGACCGTCGAGGCCGAGCGCGACGGCGAGCTCGTCCGCTTCACCTGCGGCTTCCTCTCCATGTGCAGCGGCTACTACGACGCCGAGGCCGGCTACACGCCCGAGCTCCCCGGCCGCGAGCGCTTCCGCGGCCGCATCGTGCATCCGCAGCAGTGGTCCGACGACATCGAGTACGAGGGCGAGCGCGTCGTCGTGATCGGCAGCGGCGCGACCGCGATGACGCTGGTGCCCGAGCTCGCGAAGCGCGCGGCGCACGTCGTGATGCTGCAGCGCTCTCCGACGTACGTCGTCTCGATGCCCGCCGAGGACGCGGTCGCGAACTGGCTGCGGAGCCGCCTGCCGCCCCAGGCGGCGTACGAGATCACGCGCTGGAAGAACGTGCTGCTCGGCGCCTTCTTCTTCCAGCTCTCGCGCCGCAAGCCCGCGCTCGCGAAGAAGCGCGTGCTCGAGCTGGTGCGCAAGGCGCTCCCCGCCGACTACGACGTCGAGAAGCACTTCACGCCGAAGTACAACCCGTGGGACCAGCGCGTGTGCCTGGTGCCCGACGGCGATCTCTTCGAGTCGATCTGCTCGGGCCGCACGTCGGTCGTCACCGACACCATCGAGACGATCACCGAGCGCGGGATCCTGCTCCGCTCGGGCGAGGAGCTCGAGGCCGATCTGATCGTCACCGCGACCGGGCTGGTGCTGCAGTTCCTCGGCGGCGCGCAGCTCACGGTCGACGGCCGCCCGGTCGTGCCGTCGGAGCTGACGAACTACAAGGGCACGATGTTCAGCGACGTGCCGAACCTCGCGGTGACGTTCGGATACACCAACGCGTCGTGGACGCTGAAGGCCGACCTCACCGCGCAGTACGTCTGCCGATTGCTGAACCACATGGATGCGATCGGCGCGCGACAGTGCACGCCGCGGCGCACCGATCCGACGATCACGGACGAGCCCTTCCTCGACTTCTCGTCGGGCTACGTCCAGCGCGCGCTCGCCCACTTCCCGAAGCAGGGCTCGAAGCGGCCCTGGAAGCTCCACCAGAATTACCTGCTCGACATCGGGATGCTGCGCTTCGGCGAGATCGACGACGGCACGATCGAATTCACGCGCGATCGATCCGCGCCGCGCAGCGAGAAGAGCGCGCGCGCGTCGACCACGCCCCGATCGCGGTCTGGTGTGCCCTCGAGTGGCGTCTAGCTTGGGGTCGACACGAGGCGGCGCAGGTCCGCCCGGGAGGGCTCCGAGCATGTGGAAAGTCGCGATTGTCGCGGGGATCGTCGCCGCAGGCGCCGTCGTTTCGGGATGCGGCAACGACGGCGTGCGCGCTTATGACGAGTGCACACCCGGCACCACCGCGCAGTGCGAGGGCGGCACCGGCTGCTTCACGATCGCGGTCGACGGCGTGAGCGCGGGCATGTGCACCACCGAGTGCCGAGATGCGCTCGACTGCCCGCGCGACGCGCGCGGACAGCTCGGGCAGTGCATCGCGTTCCCCGGCGGGCCGTTCACGTGCTTCGAGTCGTGCATCGACTCGGCGGACTGCGCGGCCGGCTGGGCGTGCACGACGAGCGCCGGCGGCGACACGTTCCCGCCGATCTGCCTCCCCATCTGAGGGTGGGTGTTGGGGGGCGGGCGCGAGCGGGGATTAGATCCTGGCCATGCGCGGAAGGATTCTGACCCTCTCGTTCCTCGGACTCGCTCTGGCGCTCTCCTCGACGGCGGACGCCGGAGCGCAGGCCGCGCGCCTCGCGCCCGAGCAGCGCAGCGCGACCGGCACCGCCACCGGCTACGAGATGGCGGGCGCATCGCTCTCCGAGAGCGTGCTCGAGGGGCTGCCCACGCGCGTGGGCGAGGCGCTCGGCGCGTGCTCCACCGAGGCGGCCCCGCTGATCGGTCGGTCGCTCCAGGCGCACCTGACGATCGCGCCGCCCGGTGC
>JALYRN010001090.1 GCA_030855295.1 Myxococcota bacterium
GGCCTGCCTCGCGCGCTCGCTCCGGCGCGCGCCCGACCACGCCCGCGAAGTCGGCGATCGGATAGTCGAAGAACCCGCCGTCGGCGCTGCGGATCCGGACGCGGATGCGCGCCCCCGGCTCGACCTCCGCCGCGCGCGCCGCGTTCGTCGGCGTGAACGCGAGATCGGCCCAGCTCTCTCCCGTCGGCGCGGCGCACTGGATCGACATGCGCTGGCTCGCCCCCTCGGAGTAGCGGCGCTCGGTCTCCGCGCCCTCGACCTGCTCGATCGGCTCGAGGCGACCGGCGGCGGCGACGTCGCAGAGCTGCTCGGTGTCGAGGTGCACGCCCGGCTGGACGCGCACGAGGCGCATGTCGAAGCCGGCGCCCGGGCCGCCCTCGCTGCTCTCGCCTGGCTGCTGCGCGGCGGAGTGCTCCTCGAGCGATCCGCCGGTCTCGCGCTCCGGGCTGCCGGGCGCGTCGGGGGGGATGTGCGTGTTGGTGTCGACGAACGGGTTCACGCAGCATCCGGCGATCGAGCTCGCGACGGCGATCGCGGCCGCAGCGATCATGGTCGACCGCACGTCCCCTCGAGCTCGGCCGGCATCGTTGCGTTCCACGTCCATCGTCGCTCGCACTGCGCGCCTCATAGCGCGCCGGCCCTGCCGTTGCACCGGCGGACCCGCGATGATAGCGTCCGCGCCGCCCTAGCGAGCCGGCCGTCGCGCGAATCACGCGCCGCTCACGACTCGCCGCGGATGCGCTCCACGAACACCCTCCGCAGCTCCGCTGCTCGAACGGGCCGAGGCCCTGCGGAGAACCTCTGACAGAACCTGCCCCCGGAGCGAAGCCCGAGCCCGACCACGTGCGGTCTCGCTGACTCCCAACCGAACACGGCGCGACTGCGCCTGGAAGAACATGACCTTCACCGAAGCTGCGGTCGAGATCCTCAGGCTCGTCGGCCGCCCTCTCCACTACAAGAAGATCACCGAGCTCGCGATCGAGCGGAACCTCCTCTCGCACGTCGGCAAGGCGCCCGAGCTCACGATGAGCTCTCGGCTCGCGACGATGGTGAAGAAGGATCGCGGCGACGAGCCGATCACCAAGGTGAAGCCTGGCGTGTTCGCGCTGCGCGAGTTCAGCGCCGAGATGATGGCGCTCGCGGACGAAGGCGAGGACATCGATCTGAGCGCGCTGCCGCCGGCGGCGCTGCGCCAGCCCGAGCCCACCGCGTCCGCGGCCGCCGCGCCGGCTGTCTCGGTCGACGAGGACGGCGGAGAGCTCGGCGCCGAGAGCACCGAGGGCGTCGCGAACGGCGGCGGTACGGCGATCGTGACGCCGGCGCCGGTCGCAGCGAAGCGCGCGGTGCCGGGCTCCGAGGTCTTCCCCGAGGAGGACGACGACGACCAGCCCATCCTCGCCGGGCTCGACGACGACGACGAGGACGACAAGGACAAGGGCGGCGGTCGCGGTCGCCGCCGCCGTCGCCGCGGCAAGGGCGAGCCGGGCGCCGAGGCGACGCCGGAGGCGGGCGGTGCCGAGGCCCGTCCCGATCGTGAGCCACGCCAGGCGGAGCATCGCGATCGAGACCACCGCGATCGCGGTCGGGATCGTGATCGGGGCCGGGATCGTGATCGAGACCGCGGTCGGGATCGTGATCGAGACCGTGATCGCGACCGGGCACAGCCGGCGCGGCTGCCTCCGGTCGATCTCTCGCGCGAGCCCGGGCAGGACGACCTGCTGGGGCGTGATCTCGCCGACGCGGTGCACTCGGTGGTCTCCGCCGGCACGGGCGCGTCGGGCGACATGTCGCCGATGACGTATCCGCAGATCGCCGAGCAGCTCGTGCGGCGCGGGCGTCTCGTCGGCGATCCCGCCGCGCTCGCGCCGACGGTCGCGGCGGCGATCCGCGCGGACGCGGCGCGGAGCGAGCGGTCGCGTTTCCGGTACGTCGAGGGGCGCGTCGCGCTGGTCGACTGGTATCTGCCGCGGGACGCCGTCCGGCAGGAGAAGGACACGATCCGGTTCGCCGAACGGCAGCGGGATCAGGTCCGCCGCGCGTTCCTGCGCAAGCTCCAGGAGCTGCCGACCACGGGGTTCGTCGAGATCCTCGCGACGTGGCTGAACGCCGAGGGCATCAGCGGCCTGCGCGCGGTGCGCCGTCCGGGGAGCTCCGCGCAGGAGATCCACCTCGCGGGCGTGCTGCGGCGCGGCCCCGAGGAGACGCGCGTCGCGCTGCTGGTGCTGCGCGACGGCCGCGAGATCCCGCGCGAGAAGGTCGTCGAGATGCGTGGCTCGCTGCACCACTTCGGCAGCGCGACGGCGTCGTGGATCGTCACGACCGGCGCGGTGTCGAGGGGCGCGCGCGAGGAGGCGTCGGTCGCGGGGACGCTGCCGGTCGCGCTCTACGACGGGATGGCGCTGGCGGAGGCGATGGAGTCGCGCCGCATCGGCTTGGTCCCGGTCAGCGTGCCGATGTCGGCGATCGATCTCGATCTGCTCGATGCGCTGCGCGGTGGGCCCGAGCCCGTCACCCGCGGCGAGCGGAGCGAGCGTGGGGAGCGGAGCGAGCGTGGGGAGCGCGGCGATCGCGACCGGGATCGCGGTCGAGATCGCGGCGACCGGGATCGCGATCGAGATCGCGG
>JALYRN010001091.1 GCA_030855295.1 Myxococcota bacterium
GCGCGGCGTCGATGCTCGCGTGCTCGGCGATCACCGCGGGCGCACCGGCCGACGCGCCGTGCGTCATCCGCGAAGACGGCAGCGATCCCTGCGCCTCCGCCGGCCGCGCGTGCATCGAAGGGTTCTGCCGAGCGCAGGGCGCACCGTGCACCCTCGGCGCGGACGGCAGCGATCCCTGCGTCGAGCAAGGACGGATGTGCGTCGACGGCTACTGCCGCGCGCGCGAGGTGTGCAACGGCACGGACGACGATCTCGACGGCGCGATCGACGAGGGCCCGGACAGCGACGCCGACGCAGATGGCTTCACGTGGTGCGGCGGCGGCATCCCCGCGCTCGCCGACTGCGACGACGCCGACGCCAACGTGCACCCCGCGGATCCGGCGCGCGGCATCGCTCCGCCCGAGGAGGTCTGCGACGGCCGCGACAACCAGTGCGACGGCCGCGAGGTCGATCTGATCGAGGCGACGAACTGCGTGTTCCCGCAGCAGTGCAGCCGGAGCGTGGGACGCTGCGTCGAGCGCTCGTGCACGTACCCCGAGTTCCGCTGCGCCGAGGGCTTCCAGTGCGTCGAGGGAGACTGCGTGCCCGGCGACTGCCTGCGCACCGGCTGCGCCGCCCCGCAGATCTGCGATCCGGTGACGCACGCGTGCGTCGATCTCCGCGAGATCGGCTCGCCGTGCGAGACCGACGCGCAGTGCGCCGATCAGGTCTGCATGTCGGCGCGCGAGGCGCTGGGCCTCGAGGTCGGGCTCGTCGGTGGCGCGCGGCGCCTGTGCACGCGCGCGTGCTGCGACGATCGCGAGTGCCCCGCGGGACAGGCGTGCTGGGCGCCCGGCACCGGCGCGCGTGGCTGCGTCGATCGCGCGCTGCTCGCGCAGGGGAGCCTCGGGGAGCCGGAGAGCACCGAGCGCACGTGCTCCGACCGCGTCGCCTGCGAGCCCGGGCAGTGCGTCCCGGGCTCCTACGACGCCTACGATCGCTCGCGGTTCGGGTTCATCTGCGGGAGCACGACGCGCACCGACCGCGTGAGCTGCGAGACGGGCTCGCAGTGCGAGTCGGGCGTGTGCCTGGGCGGCCACGAGTTCTGGAGCTGGTCGCGCTTCGGCTACGTGACCGCGGGGCCCTGCACGGCGGCGTGTCGCACGGTGGCGGACTGCGCGCGGTACGCGACCGCGTGGAACGACTCGGGGGACGGACGCGACAGCGGCGATCGCATCCAGATGGGCTGCATGACCGCGCGCTTCACCGACACGATCGACTTCACGCAGGCGTGCTTCGAGAGCACCGGTCAGGCCGCCGGCGCGACGTGCACGACCAACGCGGACTGCCTCGAGCGCGGCTGCATCGGCGGCGTGTGCCGGGCGACGTGCTGCAGCGATTCCGACTGCGGCGGCGAGCTCTGCCGCCCCTTCGTCGAGGGAGATCACTGGGAGATGCGCTGCGCGCCCGCGCTCCAGATCCTGTAGGTCGGTTTCGGCTACAATCGCCCGCTCGGAATGCGGATCTGTCCCACCTGCAAGACCGCGTACCCGACGCGCGGCTTCCAGAGCACCTGCCCGCGCGACGGCACGCCGCTCGTCGACGCCGCGGACTTCGCGGCCGAGCGCGGCGATCCGCTGATCGGCACCACGCTCGCGGGGCGCTTCAAGATCGCGGCGCGCATCGGCACCGGAGGGATGGGCACGGTCTACCGGGCCGAGCAGGCGGGGCTCGGCCGTCAGGTCGCGCTCAAGGTGCTCAAGCGCGAGCTGGTCGTGGAGCGCGAGACGGTCGCGCGCTTCCACCGCGAGGCGAAGGCGATGAGCATGCTCCTGCACCCCAACACGGTGCGGGTGTTCGACTTCGGCGAAGACCCCTCGACCGGGCACCTCTTCCTCGCGATGGAGCTGCTCGAGGGCGAGCTGCTGACGTCGCGCCTCGATGGCGATGGGCTCGACGTGCTCGACTCGATCGGGATCACGCAGGAGATCCTGCGCTCGCTCCACGAGGCGCACAGCAAGGGCATCGTCCACCGCGATCTGAAGCCCGACAACATCTATCTCGCGACCATCGAGGGGCACGCGGCGCCGGTCGTGAAGGTGCTCGACTTCGGCATCGCGAAGGTCTTCCGCGAGGAAGGCAAGATCGATCAGCTCGAGACGCAGGCGGGCACGGTGTTCGGCACGCCGCGCTACATGTCGCCCGAGCAGGCGCAGGGGAAGCCGCTCGATCCCCGCAGCGATCTCTACTCGGTCGGCGTGCTGCTCTATCAGCTGCTGACCGGACGTCCGCCCTTCGTCGACGAGGACGCGGTCGTCGTCATGGCGAAGCACATCCGCGAGCGTGCCGATCCGCCGCGCAAGGCCGCGCCCGATCGCCCGATCTCCGCGAGCCTCGAGCGCGTCGTCATGCGCGCGCTCGAGAAGGACGCCACCGATCGCTACGCCGACGCCGACGAGCTCGAGCGCGCGCTCGCGGCGTGCGTGCACGACGTGATCGCGGCGAAGGCGGCGCTCGAGAGCGGCAAGCGGCCCAGCTTCGTGAACCGCGTCGGCGAGCTGCCGAGGGCGCCGTTCGCGATCGGCACCGCGGTGGTCGGCGTCGCGCTCCTGGTCGCGGCGCTCGTGGTCGCGTCGGCGG
>JALYRN010001092.1 GCA_030855295.1 Myxococcota bacterium
CTCGCGCTCGCCCCGCCGCCCGCCGCGCCCGCGCCCCCTGAGGATCCTGCGACCACCTCCGTCTCGGTCCGCTCGCCGGCCGCGGCGCCTCTTCTTCGGCAGCGCGGCGCCGCGCGCGTCGCGCACTCCGACGCCACCGCGCACTGGGAGAACGTCGTCGCCGTGCTGATGGAGACGCGCCCCGCGCTCGGCTCCGTCCTGCTGCACGCGACGCCCGCGAAGATCGGCGGCGACGAGCTCGTGATCGCGTTCCCCGCGGGCTCTTTCTATCGTCGCCAGGCCGACGCGCCCGACGCGAAGAGCGCGATCGCCGAGATCGCCGAGCGTGTCCTCGGCGTCCGCCCGACGGTCTCGATCGTCGAGCGCGACGACGACACCCCCGCCGGTCCCACCATCGCCGAGCTCGAGACCGAGCGGCAGCGCGCGCGCTGGGAGGCGACCAGGAAGAAGGCCCTCAACCATCCGATGGTGGTCGAGGCGCTGTCGATCTTCGAGGCGCGCGCCGAGCTCGCCGAGGTGCGCCTCGACGGCGATTGAGCCAACACTCCGGCCCGTACCTCTCGTTCCACAGGAGTCACTTTCGATGAGCACGCATTTCCGCGGCGGCATGAGCGAGCTGATGCGCCAGGCCAGCCGCCTCCAGCGCAAGATCGAGAAGCGCAAGATCGAGCTCCAGACCGAGGAGATCGAGGCCTCCGCCGGCAACGATCAGGTCAAGGTCAAGCTCAACGGCGGCAAGGAGCTCGTCTCGATCGAGATCGCGCCCGAGCTGCTGCAGGGCGAAGACCTCTCGATGGTCCAGGACCTCGTCGTCGCGGCCGTCAACGCCGGGCTCAAGAAGGCGAACGAGTTCGTCGACGCCGAGCTCGAGAAGGTCACCGGCGGTCTCAAGATCCCCGGGCTGTTCTGATCACGCGCGACGCAGCGCTCTGCTGTGACGAGGCGCTCTGCTGCCTCGCAGAGCGCCTCGCGCCGCGCCGATAGCAACGGGGCATGCACCTCGGATGGACGATCCGATCGCCGAGCTCGTGAGCTTGCTGGGTCGCCTCCCGGGCATCGGGGAGCGCACGGCGACGCGCCTCGCGCACCACGTCCTCGCCTCGGATCGCCAGTACGCCGCCGCGCTCGGCGCCTCGATCGCGCAGATCCACTCGCGCGTCCGGCGCTGCGAGCGATGCGGCAACTGGGCGACCGAGCCGCTCTGCCGCATCTGCGCCGATCCTCGGCGCGAGGCGACGGTGCTCTGCATCGTCGCGCGCGTCCCCGACCTCGCGGCGATCGAGAAGAGCGGCACCTTCCGCGGCCGCTACCACGTGCTCCACGCGCTGCTCGCGCCCCTCGACGGAATCGGCCCCGACGCGATCGACCTCGAGCGCCTCCTCGCGCGCGTGAAGGACGAAGAGGTACGCGAGATCGTCGTCGCGACCCCGCTCAGCGTCGAGGGCGAGGCGACCGCGCTCTATCTCGCGCAGGCGCTCAAGCCGATCGGCGTGCGCGTCTCGCGCATCGCCAGCGGCCTGCCGCACGGGGGCGAGCTCGAGTTCGCCGATCAGATCACGCTGGGCCGCGCCTTCGACGGGCGTCGAGACCTCTGAGCCGCGCGATGTCCAGAGCCCCCTCGACGCCCGCCGCCACCCCGCTCACACGCCGCTTCGCCGACGCGGCGATCGCGCTGCTCGTCGTCTTGATCGTCGGGATGATGATCATCCCGCTCCCGACGCCGCTCCTCGACGTACTGATCGCGGGCAACATCTCGATCGCCGTCCTGATGGTGCTCGTCGCGATGTACGTGCCGGACGCGCAGTCCTTCACGTCGTTCCCGACGATCCTCCTGATCACCACGCTCTTCCGGCTCGCGCTCAACGTCAGCTCGACCCGGCTCATCCTGCTCCAGGCCGACGCGGGCGCGGTGATCCGCGCGTTCGGCGAGTTCGTGGTGCAGGGCAACTACGTCGTCGGCGCGGTCGTGTTCCTGATCCTGACGCTGATCCAGTTCCTGGTGATCGCCAAGGGCAGCGAGCGCGTCGCGGAGGTCGGCGCGCGCTTCACGCTCGACGCGATGCCCGGCAAGCAGATGGCGATCGACGCCGAGCTCCGCACCGGCGGCACCACGCAGGACGAGGCTCGACGCCGGCGGCGCACGCTGCAGCGCGAGGCGCAGTTCTACGGCGCGATGGACGGCGCCATGAAGTTCGTGAAGGGCGACGCGATCGCCGGGATCATCATCACCGCGATCAACATCGTGGGCGGCCTCGTGATCGGCGTCGCGATGCACGATCTCAGCGCCGGCGAGAGCCTCCGCCTCTACGGTCTGCTGACGATCGGCGACGGGCTCGTCTCGCAGATCCCGTCGCTGCTGATCTCGACGGCGGCGGGCCTCGTCGTCACGCGCGTCGCGTCGGAGGACGAGCACAGCTCGCTCGGCGCCGACGTCGGCCGGCAGATCTTCGGTAACCCGCGTGCGCTCGCGATCGCCGCGGTGTTCCTGGTCGCGCTCGGCCTCGTGCCGGGCCTGCCGACCATTCCGTTCTTCGTGCTCGCGGCGGTGTTCGGCGGGCTCGCCCATCGGCTCTCGCGCGCCGCGCCGCTCGCCCCCGGCGCGGTCGAGCACGAGG
>JALYRN010001093.1 GCA_030855295.1 Myxococcota bacterium
GGGCTGCGGGCGTTGCTCTGCGCGCACGGCGCGACGGTGTTCATGCTGAGCCCGAAGCGCGTGCACGACGCGCGAGAAGTGTTCGATGGAGTGCCGAGTCTGCATGACGCGAAGTCGTGCGTGGTCATGTCGCAGCTCCATCGCCAAGGAGTGAGCCGTCGGTACGCGCAGGTGAGCGCCGAACGGTTGCAGATGCGGGCTCTGGTGAGCCGGCGCGAGATTTTCGAGAAGCCGCTGCAGATGCACCTCGGCGAGCTCGAGGCACTGCTCGGGCGACACTGGCCCGAGCTGCTGGTCGACATGGACATCTGGCGCCGCAGGACGCCGCTCGAGCTGCTGTGCGAGCACCCGTGCCCTGCGGAGGTCGTCGCGCACGCCGACGCAGCGCGCGCGCTGATGCGGCGAGTCAGCCGGAGCGCGATGAAGCAGGACGAGATCGACCGCGTGATCGCGTCGGCGTCGAGCTCGGTGGGGCTCGCTGCCTCGGAGCAGGAGCGCGAGGTGATCCGAGCCGTCGGCCCCCACGCTGTCGACCTCGGCGCAGATCTCGCGGCACGTCTCCACGCCGGTCGCGCCCAGGATGCGCGCGGCCTGCGCCTCGTCGATCGGATACCGCGCGAGCTCGTCGTCGGGACACGTGCACGCGGTTGCACCCGCGATCGCGATCACCTCGACCGGCGCGCTGAGGAAGGGCAGCCCGAGCGCGATGCGCCGCAGCCAGGTCCGAGCGAGATCGTTCATGCGTGCCCCGTCTGGGTGTCCGAGTTGTGCCAGCGATCGACGGTGGAGCCCCGCTGCGATCACCGGGCCGCGGCCTCCACGCGCTGAGAGCTTCGCCATGGGACGACCTGGTTACCCGATGGACTCGGGGCGCCGAGGGGGAAGGTTGCCGACCCCGTTGCGTTCCGGCTACACCCTCCTCGGGCACCCCGGCGGCGAAACCAGCGTGGACGGCGCGACGCCCGTGTGTTCGTCACCGGCGTGCCGTGACCGGCGCCGAGAGGACGAGAGGACGAGGATGATGCGGAGCTCGAGCGCGTTGCACTGGTGGTGGATCGTGATGCTGGTCTGTGCGGTCGCGTCGCCTGCGACCGCGCAGAGCGGTGCGCCGCCGATCGATCTGCTGCACGCGATCGCCACCGAGCTCGCGGTGTCGTCCGCGTATCGCGATCAGCGCGCGCAGGCCGAGCGGCTGGTCGACGGAGATCCGACGACGGCGTGGAACTCACGGACGGGCGATCTCGCGGGGGCGTGGATCGACGTGCGCCTGCCGGCCGACGCCGAGGTGACCGGCATCGCGCTGATCCCCGGCTTCGCGCGCCCGGGAGGACCGACGGATCTGTTCACCGGGAACCATCGCGTCGCGCGCATCCGCGTGCTGCGGGAGGGCGTCGAGGTGGGGCAGTACGCGGTCGCGAACGCGGCGCCCGTGCTCGTCACGATCCCGGTGCGCGGCGCGGGCGGCGTGTGGCGCATCGAGCTCGCGGAGGTGCTGCCGGGGAGCCGCGCCGACTGGCGCGAGGCGTGTGTGTCCGAGCTGCAGATCCTCGGGCGCGCGCCGTCGGCGGCGCCGGGGACGCGCATGCCGCGCGTGCAGATCGGCTCGCTGCCGGACACCGCTGCGCCCGTCGCGGTCGACGTCACGGCGCTCGAGCGCGCGCAGCGGCGCGACGCGTCGTGGCTGGTCGGCGCGTGGCGCGAGCTGCAGTCGTCGTACTTCTCGTTCGCCGAGAACACGGGTGAGCCGGAGCCGGACGTCGAGACGCTCCGCGAGACCGAGCGCGCGCGCAGCGCGATCCTCCGGCGAATCACCGCGCTCGTGGAGCCGGTCGACCCCGCGCGCGCCGACGCGATCCGCATCGCGGGCGCGCAGCGGCTCGCGGGCGTCGCATGGCGGTGGGAGCCGATCGTGCTCGGTGATCTCGCAGCGATCGCGGCGGCGCTCGATGTCGTGGCCGCGAGGATCGGCAGCGACGAAGCGCGCTGTCGGAGCGCTCGCGCGCAAGCGGAGATCCGGCTGGTGCGAGTGGCCGGCCTCGCGAGGCTCGGGAATTACTTCGACGAGATCGACGAGTCCGAGGGGGGCTCGACCGGGCGCGACGCGGCGCGACGCAGCCGCAGCCTCGAGGCCGACGCCGAGGCGCTCCGAGCGCTCGCCGACGAGTGGGGACGCAACTCGCGCGGCGTGACGACGCGTTTGCTTCGGCGCAGCGCGCCGACCGCGGGGGCTGCCGTGACCGACTGGACCGCACTGGTCGCGCTGCTCCCGATCGCGCGCACCAGCTGCGGCTGGCCCGATCCCTGAGCTCCTACGCGCTCGGACGCACGAACACGATCACGAACACTCGTACTGCCAGCGCAGCTCGGGGACCTGCTGGGGCTCGTCGGTCTGCTCGCGGAGCAGGCGATCCCGCTCGTCGTAGGTGAGCGTCACGGTCATCGGCGACGCGCCGGCGACGGTCGTCACGACGCGCTCGATCCGCCCCCGCGCATCGCGCTCGACGCGCTCGACCGAGGGCTCACCGTCGGGAACGCAGCGCCCCGCGGTGCTCGGCCCGCGGCACGCAATCGTCGTGCGGCCTGCGAACGTCGCGCCCTCCCAGCGCCACGTGCGC